>JBIISU010000021.1:0-9887 GCA_044340815.1 Opitutales bacterium
GACCCGGCTCCGCGCGGCATGATGGAGAATCCAGACCGAATCACCCGCCCCCTTGAAGTCGGCGGGAAATGGCCGAGGGCGCAGGTGATCTCCACGATAGAGGTTCGAGGCTGAACTACCCAGGATGGCGCAAGGGAAATGCATGAAGGCCTGCAGGACGGCGGCCCGGGCGTTGAGCATGAATGGTCCGTCCTCGCCGGAAGCCGCGATGATCTTCCCGGGCGGCCAACCCGGGTCCGTGCAGGGCGCGCCGGCCTCGTCGACGAAGGACGGCGCGCTGATGACCACGTCGGCCTCCGCGCGTTCGCCCAGGTCGCGGAGATGGACCAAGTGTTCGCGCTCGATGGTGTCCCCGGCCGTGCTGATGTAGATCCAGTCGCCGGTCGTCGCGGCGATGCCCTCGTTCCAGGACTCATAGAGGCCACGGTCCCGCACGATGATGCGCAGCCTCGGGTGGCGGAGCTTCGCCTGGATCAGCTCCAAGGTTCCGTCCGAGGAGCGGCTGTCCACCACGATGATTTCGTGGGCCAGGTCGGACCATTTCGCCATGGCTTCCAGGTGCCGCGCCATGCGCGGGGCGCAGTTGAACGTCGGCATCACCACGCTGATTTTCGGCCCCGGGCTCATGTTCTTCTGAATCGCGAAGACTCATCCCTCCTTGGTCGCAGCCTAGGCAAACATTTATTTCCCCTAGGCGCCATCGCGGCGCAGGAAGCCTTCGGCCAGCCCGCTCCCGAACCGGCGCAGTTCCTTCCCGGCGCGGGAGAGGAAGAGGCGGGCGGCACGGCCGAACGGCAGGCGCCGGGTGCTCCGGTCGGCGTAGCCGATGGTGGTCGTCGCGGCGACCGGCGCGAGGCCGATGGGCAGGGGGCGCACCCCGCGGACGCGCAGACCCGTCTCCCAGGGTCGTTCCAGCGCGTGGTCCACCTGTTCGGAGATCGGCCGCATCGACTTCAGCAAGGTCTCGGCGGCGCGACGATTGACCGCGTAGGCGGCCGACGAAGTCGTGCGGGTCAGGTGTACGACGAGATGGTGCTGCGTGGTCAGCGACCGCTTGCGCACGGGGAGCCCGGAGTGGAAGCAGAACAGCTTCACGAGATCCCAATCATCCCGCCGGCCGAGGGCGGCGAGCACCTCCACGCACTCCGGCTTCACTTCCACGTCATCCTCGAGGATGACGCACCAAGGCGCGTCGGTCCGGAGGAAGGTCTCCATCGCCTTGAGATGGCTGAGGTAGCAGCCGACCTCGCCGGGGCGGGGCATGGGCAGGCGGTTGCGGGCCCCGTAGAGGTCGGCGTCCACCAGTTTTTCCCACTCCGGCACCTGCTTGCCGAGCACGGCGGAGACGCGTTCGAAGGGTAGGCCGAGCGTCGCGAGGCCGCCGGCCAGCGAGGCCATCCGTTCGACGTCTCGATCCAGGTTGATCACGTAGATGGGTGGCATGGCGGTTGAATTGAATGGATACACCGTCCCGCTTGTCTATCAATCCTTCATCCCCGATGCGCCTCTGGTCTTCCCTCCGTTGGCGAGGCCTCGCCCTCGCCCGCGCCTGCGGCTACCGCGGCAACCCGCGTCTTTTCGGCGTCGAGGTGCCGCTCGCCCTGGTGCCCAACCGCAACGTCCCCGGACAGCTGGACGCCCTGGCCTACGAAGCCAAGGAGGCCAGGTACATCCAGGCCCACTTGCCGATCGGCGTCGAAGTCATGGAACTCGGGGCCAGCCTCGGCATCGTCTCGTCCATCATCTTGGGCCGTCGTCCGTCCCGGCTCGTCTCCTACGAGGCGGTGGGTCCGCTCACCGAGATCGCCCGGCAGGTCGTGGCGCATAACCATCCTTCCGCCCCCTGGACGCTGGTCCACTGCGCCATCGCCGGCGAGGGCGTCACCGAAGTCTCCTTTGACTGGTCGCCCGCCCATACGCAGGGCGGTGCCGTCGCCAGCGAGGCCGCGCCGGCGCCTCTCCGCGTGCCCGCGGAATCGCTCGCCACCGCCATCGCCCGTCATGGGCTGTCGACCGCCGCCTGGTTGGTGATGGACATCGAGGGGATGGAATGGGCGATCGCCCGCCGGCAGGCCGCGGCGCTCCGCCATTTCGCGGGCATCATCGTCGAATGCCATGACGTCCGCGAAGGGGACCGGGTCGTTCCCCATGGGGAGGTCACCGCGGAACTCGCCAAGGCGGGGTTCGCGGTCATCGCCCGCCGAGGCCAGGTTTCGGTCCTGCGGCGCGTGGCGTGACCGGACGTCAGCTTCCGCGTCGCCACCCCAGCCAGGAGGTGACGCGCCGCCAAATCTCCCGCCGGAACCTGCGTCGCGCATGCCGGCGGAGGGCCCGGAGGAAGTGGGCTTTGATCCCGGGCGCAGGCCCTACGGCCAGCCTGGCGACCTTCCACCATTCGACGGTGCAACGGAGGAAGCTGCGGGCGGAAAGCCCGCCGGGCTGGTAGACGCAGATCGGCGCATCGATCCAATGGGACCGGCCACCCTGCTGGCGGAGGCGCTCCATCCAGTGGAAATCCGCCGCGATCCGGTAGGAAAGGTCGAAGGGCATGGACAAGAGCCGCGAAGTCCGGGCGATGACCGCTTGGTGACACGGGTGCCCGCGCAACCACCCTTTCGCATCCCCCTTCTGCAGCTCGACGTGGAGATCTTCCAGCCGTCGCGCGCGCCGGAGCTTTCCCCGGAAGAAATGGTTCCCGTAGATCAGGTCGGCGTCCGTGCGCTCCGCCGTCCGCGTGAGCAATCCCAGGACCTCCGCGGACGCCAGGGTATCGCCCGAATTGAGGAACAACGTCCACTCGCCCGCGGCGGCCCGGGCGCCCTTGTTCATGGCGTCATACGGGCCCTTGTCCCGCTCGCTGGTCCACCTGGGCGCCGGGTGGAGCCCGCGCAGGTAGTCGACCGTCCCGTCGGTGGATCCGCCGTCCACGATGACATGCTCCCAGTCGCCCGGGCCGCACGCCAGGACGCTTGCGCGCGTCCGCACGAGGCCCGCCAGGTCGTTGAACGTGACCGTCACGATGGTGAGCTTGGGCATGGGATAGTGATGTGGTTGGCGGCGCCGGATTTCAAAAACAAACGGTCGCACGAAGGGCTTGCCCTGCGGGGTGATTCGGACCACCTAAGGGCATGCGGGTTCTCCACCTCTGCAAGATGGACTCCGGCGGAGGCGCGGCCGACGGCTTCCTCCGCATCCATCGGGCGCTGTGCGCCGAGGGCGTCGATTCGGTCGCATACGTCATGAAGAAGCGGCGCGCGGAGCCCGCCCTAGTCGACGCCGTCGACCTGCTCGGTCCGGTCGCCAAAGCCCAATGGATATTGCGCAGGCTTTGCGCCAAGTTCGCCCGGTTGGGCAACCGGCCGCAAGGGGTGTTCGATTTCGATGCCGAGGGCGTTTTTCCGGCGGAAGCCATCATCCGGCACGCCCGCGGCCTTCACGGGCGCTGGGATGCCGTGATCGTCCATTGGCCCGGAGGCTACCTCCACCCGGAGGCCGTCGCCCAGATCGCGCAGGCCCTGGGGGCCAAGGTCGGATTATGGCAGGTCGATATGGCGCATATGACCGGGGGTTGCCACTACAGCCTCGAGTGCGATCGGTACCAGACGGGTTGCGGCCGATGCCCCGCGCTCCGTTCGACGGATGAGGACGACATCACCCGGCGGCAATCGGAGGCAAGGAGGAGGGTTTGGGCGAAGTTGGACGCCCGGGTCCTCGCCCAGAGCGCATGGTCCGCGCGGAAGGCCGCCGCGAGCCATATCCTTGCGGGATTGCGCCAGGAAATCTTGCCGATTCCGCTTCGGCTGGGTCCCGCGCCCGCCTCGGGAGACCGGGCGGACGCGCGCCGGCAGCTTGGCCTGCCGGCCGACGGCAGGAGGATGGCGCTGGTCCGGACGACCGACCCGTCGATCGCCTACAAGGGATTCGCCGTGCTGAAGGCCGCCCTGGATATCCTGGAGGCGGAAGGAGTCCGGTTGCATGTCGTCGGAGTCGGCACCCGGGGACTCTTCTCGGGGTCTCATCGGCACGTCACCTACTCGGATCTCGGTCCGCTCAACGGCGATCAGGCCATGTTGACGGCCTATCAGGCGACGGACTTCTTCGTCTGCCCCTCGATCGACGACGCGGGGCCCATGATGGTGCCCGAGGCCATGGCCGCGGGCCGACCGGTCATCTCCTCTCCCGTGGGCATCGCCAACGACCTCATCATCGACGGCGTCAACGGCTTGCTCTGCGCGCGTCCGGGCGATGCCCAGGACCTCGCGCAGCGCATCCGGAGCTATGCGGAACTCGCCGACCCGGAGATGGGGAACCAAGGGACGGCCGCCTTGGCCGTCCGGGAAAAACTCACTTCCGCGGCGTTCGTCACGCGCCTGCGGGGAGCGTTCGACTGAGCGGCGTCCCGCAGGCGCCGACGAGCTGGGGCCAAGCCCGGGTCGCGGCCAAGCCTCCGGCCGCTCTCCCGTGCCGCCGTCAGCCGGCGGCTTGCTCCAGGATGAGCAACGAATTGTTGCGCGTATTCTTCACCAGCCGGTACCCGCACTTCCGGAGGATCTCGGCCACCTCGTTGTTGTCGTGCAGATGCTCCATGCAGATGCGCTTCGGCCATAGCTCCCGGGGGGCCGAACGGAAGAAGGGCTCCAGCGCCGCCTTTTCGAAACCTTCGATGTCGATTTTCAGCGCGTCGATGGAAGTCAGGCCCGCCTCCTTCAGGATGTCGATCAGGGTGCGGACTTCGAAGGTCCCGTTCTGGTCATCCCGGACGATGTGCGCGATGGCCAGGTCGTTCCTGAGGATGACCAGGCGCGCCTTGCCGTGGAAGTCCCCGACGCCGACGCCGAAGACCGTCACCCCCGCGAGGTCGTTCAGGGCGATGTTCGCCTTGAGGCGTTCGAGGCATATCGGGTTGGGCTCGATGGCCACGACCCGACCTTGGGAGGTCAGGCGGTTGCCCAAGGCCACGGTGTAGAGGCCGATGTTCGCCCCGATGTCCACGAAGGTACCCGAAGCCGGCAGGCCTTCCTGCAGGAAATCGATCTCCTCCTTGTTGTAGGCCGGGTGGAGCAGGATCGCGCCGTCGACGAGGTTGCTCGTCGGGTAGACGCGGAAATTTCCGTACGTCGAACGAACGTCGACGGGACCTTTCCGCAGCAGGTCGATGACCTTCACCCAAGTCGGCCGCAGCGACCCCCGGTAGAGCGGCGGGATTCGGGTCAGGCCCAGGACCAGGCGTTGCGGCAGGGATGGGGCGAGGGAGCCAAAACGCGGATTGGGTGGCGGCATGACGCCCGAAATCTACGGAAGAACCAGGACGCGTCCACGTTTATCCGCGCGTGGTTCCCGGCCAAGCGCGACAGGTCCCGCGCGCGACCCGCCCCGCCTCGGGCCGTCCGCGCGCGCCCCCGGACGCGCCCGTTCCCCGACGTTGGCGCCGGCCAAATGTCGCTCGCCCTAGGCGGGTTTGACGTCAAAGTGCGGCCTCGAGATGATCTACGCCTCCATCATTTACCGTAAGTACAAGAACAATGCGTTGTTCAAGGAAGGCGCGGGGGAGAACAATGGGGAGTTCTTCCTGCCCTACCGGAAGCTGCGGCAGGAATTTCTCCGGCACGGGGTGGAGCTGAACACCGCGGACCTCAATGCCGGGAAGGAGGTCGCCTTCGAGCTCTACATCAATTGCTGCCGGCAGGACCCCCGGGCGCGCGCCTATGTCTACCTGTACGAAAACCCCCTGATCCGGTTGATCAACCGGGACCGCCGGTTGCTTGCCCGTTACGCCAAGTGGTTCACGTGGGATGGCGAGTTGTGGGATGACGGGCGGGCGGTCAGGTTATTCTACCCGAACCGGCTCGACGTCGCGGACCACCAGGATCCGCAGGCGCGGCCCTTGTTCCTGGTCCTGGTCACCACGAACAACGCGATCAAGGATTACGATCCCCGGGAACAATTCGGGAAGCGCGTGGAGATCATCCAATGGTATGAGCGGCATGCCCCCCGGGATTTCCACCTGTACGGCCGGGGGTGGGACTGCCCGGCGGCCTTGCCCGGGCGCTGGGGGCAGGTATGCAACCAGGCCCGCAAAATCATCGCCCGCCTGTTTCCGGTGACCCCGCCTTTCGCGACGTGGCGGGGGCCGGTGGCGAGCAAGCACGAACTCCTTACCCGCACCCGGTTCTCGCTCGCCTACGAGAACTCCCGCGACCTGCCGGGCTACATCACCGAAAAGCTGTTCGACTGCTTCCGGGCGGGCTGCGTCCCCGTGTATATCGGACCGAAGGACATCCATGACCATGTTCCGGCGGATTGCTTCATCGACGGTCGTCGCTTCGCCACGACCGCCGAGCTGGACGCCCATCTGCGCACGATCGATGACGTGGCCTATCGGGGTTACCAGGAGCGCATCCGCGCCTTCCTCCGTTCGGAGCGGGCGCGCCCCTTCTCGCAGGACCATTTCGCCGAGGTCATCGTCCGCGAGATCCTCGCGGACCTGGGCCGCTGACGGGCCTCACCCGCGCGGACCGAACTTGCGCTGGGGCGGCTGGGCCGGGGCGGCGGCGTCGATCTGCACGCCGGCGCAGGCCGGGTCGCGCGCGAAGGCGCCGTAGGTGGCCGGGTCGAAGCGCGTCGTCATGCCGCGGGCGGCCTCGGCCACGAGCACGCGCCCATCCGGCTGGAGGAAGCCGACCTGCACGATGGTGGGGCCGTCCACCTTGCGCGTGTGGGCGACGAGCTTCTCCATGAACGGACCGGCCTCGGGGCCGGGTTTGAGGGCGAAGAGGATCTTCTTGATCAGGGCCGGGGCGCCGCGGAGCGGCTGGAGGCCATGGGCGCTGATGTTCCATTCGCCGCGTTCCTCGCGGTAGCTCAGGCGGGCGTCGACCATCACGTGCGCGCCGTCGGCCAGGAGCGGCTGGTCGCCGTCGCGCAGGGCCAGGGCCGCGTCGAAGGCCTCGGAGAACATGCTCACCGGGACGGCCACGTTGCGGGAGGAGACCGTGAAGAGGCACCACGGGCGGTTGTCCTTCTTCGAGATCTTCTTCTCGAGGTTACCGAGGATGCCGCAGATCCGGACCGTGTGGCGCTCCTTGCGGTCGAGCTCGATGCGGTCGGGCGTCGTCGCGAACGTCGCGACCGCCTCGTCGAGGCCATGGTAGTCGGCGAGCGGGTGGCCGCTCAGGTAGAAGCCCAGGAGCTGCTTCTCGTTGTTCAGCATCTCCAGCTTCGGCATGGGCTCCGACTTGCGGAGGATGAGGTCGGAGGGGCGGGCGGCGCCGGCGTCCTCGGCCCCGAGGAGGTCGAACAGGCTGCCCTGGCCGCGTTCGCGCTCCTTGCGCTCCGTCGAGAAGTGGCGCCGGACCGACTCGATCGAGTCGACCAGGTGGCGGCGGTTCTCGCCGGTGAAGTCGAAGGCGCCGGCCCGGGCCAGGCAGTCCAGCGTGCGCGCGTTGAGGTCCGCCTCGCCCATGCGGCCCACGAAATCGCCGAAATCCTGGAACGGTCCGGCCTTCTCCCGTTCGGCCACGATGGCGCGCGCGGCCATCTCGCCGACGCCCTTGATGGCGCCGAGGCCGAAGCGGATCGCGTTGTCCTTGGCCACGGGCGTGAAGTCAGTGTCGGACTGGTTCACGTCCGGGCCCAGCATCCGCATGCCGAGGGCCTCGACCTCGGCCACGAATTCCGCGAGCTTGTCGGCGTTGCCCTGTTCGGACGTCAGGATCGCCGACATGAACTCGACCGGGAAGTTGGCCTTCAGGTAGGCGGTGCGGTACGAGAGGATCGCGTAGGCGGCGGAGTGGGACTTGTTGAAGCCGTACTCGGCGAACTTCTCCAGCGTGGCGAAGATCTCCTCGGCCTTCTTCTTGTCGATGTCGTTGGTGGCCTTGGCGCCGGCCACGAAGATGTCGCGCTGCTTCTCCATCTCCTCGCGGATCTTCTTGCCCATCGCGCGGCGGAGCATGTCGGCGCCGCCGAGCGTGTAGCCGGCGATGACGCGGGCGGCCTCCATCACCTGCTCCTGGTAGACCAGGATGCCGTAGGTCTCCTTGGCCACCTTCTCGAGGAGCGGGTGCGCGTACTTGACGTGGTTCGCGTCCTTCTTGCCCTTGATGTAGTCCGGGATGAACTGCATCGGGCCCGGCCGGTAAAGCGCGATGAGCGCCACGATCTCGTCGATGACGGAGATGCCGAACTGGCGGCAGAGCGACTGCATCCCGCCGGATTCGAGCTGGAACACGCCGATGGTCTTGGCCTCGTTGAGCAGGGCGAACGTCGCCGCGTCGTCGAAGCCCACCTTCTCGATGTCGAAGTCCGGCTTCCCGCGGTGCTTCCGCACGAGCTTCTGGGCGTCGTCGATGACCGTGAGCGTCTTCAGGCCCAGGAAGTCCATCTTCAGCAGGCCCAGCTTCTCGACCGGGTCCTTGGCGTACTGGGTCGTCAGGTCGCCTTCCTGCATCGTCACCGGGATGATGTCGGTCAGGGGGCGGTCGGCGATGATCATGCCGCAGGCGTGCTTGCCGCTGTTGCGCACCATGCCCTCGATCACGCGGCCCGTCTCGATGATGCTCGCGGCCTGCGGGTTGACGTTCACCTCCTCGCGGAGCTCGTTGGACTTCTTGAGCGCGTCGTCGAGGGAGATGTTGATGTCGTCCGGGACGAGCTTCGCCAGGCGGTTGGTCTCGATGAACGGCAGGTCGCGGATGCGGGCCAGGTCGCGCACCACCATCTTGGCGCCGAACGTGCCGAAGGTGATGATGTTGGCCACGCGGTCGGCGCCGTACTTGCGGCGCACGTAGTCGACGACCTGGTCGCGGCGGCGCATGCAGAAGTCGATGTCGAAGTCGGGCGCGGAGACGCGCTCGGGGTTGAGGAAGCGCTCGAAGAGCAGGCCGAAGCGGATCGGGTCGATGTCGGTGATCTTCAGGCAGTACGCCACGATCGAGCCGGCGCCCGAGCCGCGGCCCGGGCCCACCGGGATGTCCTGGCGGCGCGCCCAGTCGATGAAGTCCCAGACGATGAGGAAGTAGTCGACGAAGCCCGTGCCCGCGATGACCCCCATCTCGTAGTCCACGCGCCGGCAAAGCTCGGCGGGGCTCGTCCGGCCGGGGCCGGGGACCTGCTCGTCCGCCCACGACTTGGGGTCGTCGTAGTCGACGCCGTAGCGCTCCTTGAGCCCCGCCTTCACCTGCTCGAGCAGGTAGGTGCCGTTGGGGCGCATCGGCGCCCGCTTGTCCTCGGCGATGGCGAAGTCGCCCTTCTTGCCGGCGGCCACCGCGAGGCCGTTCTTCAGCTTCTCGTAGCCGTCGAGGATGGCGTCGATCTTCTTGCCCGCCTTGGGCTTCACGCCCTCGCTGAAGACGTAGACCGGGTAGTTGTTCTGGCCGACCGGCAGCTGCACGTCGCACATCTCGGCGATGGCGACCGTGTTGGTGATCGCCTCCGGCACCTCGCCGAAGACGCGCAGCATCTCGGCCTGGCTCTTCAGGTAGAACTCCTTGGCGTCGTAGCGCATGCGGCGCTCGTCGGCCAGGCGGGCGCCCGTCTGGATGCAGAGCATCGCGTCGTGGGCGACGTTGTCGCCGGCGTCGACGTAGTGGACGTCGTTGGTCGCGACCACGCGCAGCTGGAACTCGCCGGCCAGCTTGAGCAGGTCGGGGATGATCCGCTTCTGCTCCTCGAGCCCGTGGTCCATGAGCTCGATGACGAAGTTCTCGCGGCCGAAGATCTCGATGAAGCGGCCGCAGGCCTTCCGGGCGGCCTCGTAGTCCCCGCGCAGGAGGGCCTGGGGGATGACGCCCTGCAGGCAGCCGGAGAAGCCGATCAGGCCCTCCGCGTGCTTGGCCAGCTGCTCGAGGTCGGTGCGCGGCTTGTAGTGCAGGCCCCGCACGTGCGCG
>JBIISU010000220.1:0-2850 GCA_044340815.1 Opitutales bacterium
GTTCATGGGGCTCGTCGTCAGCTATTTCTACGCCCTGCAGGGCTGGTGGTTCGGCACCGAGCCCTCCTTGCGCGTCGTGACCCTCAAGGTGCTGGTCGACCAATCCTGCTTCACCGTCCTGTGCGGTGCGCCCTTCAACGCAATCTCCCACCTCTGGAAGGACTCGAACTGGGATACCGCCAAGCTCCGGGCGGCGATGGGGCCGGGGTGGTATCGTCGCCTCGTCCTGCCGAACCTCCTGCCCAACTTCCTGGTGTGGTTCCCGGGCAACGCGCTCTTCTACAGCATGCCGCCGGAGCTCCAGCTACCCGTCGCCAACTGCATCGGCTGCTTCTGGGCGCTCATGTGCGTGCGCATCGCGAAGCACTCGGGAGTGAAGCATTGAGAGTTAAGTGAGCTGATATCTGGGCAAGCGTAAGGGATTCAGTTAAGGGTCAGGGCTAGGGTCAGGGCCAGGGCTAGGCGTTGGAGAACTGTCACGCTGGAGAGGGGACCGGATGAGGGCCAGGGCTAGGCGACAGGAAACGCGCGGCCTGGGGAGATGACTTCCTGGCCCTGACCCTGGCCCTAGCCTTTCCTGCCTCTCCTCCGTGTCCCCTTGCCCCCTTATCCCCCTGTCCCCTAATCTTCGCCATGCTTAGGTTCGCCTTGTTCGCCCCGCTCGCGTTGCTCGCCGGCGCCCCGGTCTTGGAATTCCGCGGCACGGCGGAACGCCCGGCGGCGGTCGTTAGCCGTCCCGCGGAGGAGGGGATGCATCTCGTCACGATCGCCTTTGGGGCGGAGGATATCGATTCCGTCACGACCGTGAAGGCCGAGGCCCGGCGGCTGATCGCCTTGAATGTCGCTGTCCCGAAAGGACGCTCCGAGCTCCGCCGCTTCCTCATCGATGTGCGCCGTCCGGAGTTCTCCGGCGGACGCGTCGCCCTCAAGCCGCGCGAAAGCGGCGCCCCGGATTGGGACGACCAGCTCTCGTTCGAGTTCATCGGCCCGACGGCCCGCGCCCGGGTGGTCTCTGTGCAGCCGGCCCCGTCCGCGACCGTCCGGGTCTTCCTCGCCGGCGACTCGACCGTCACTGACCAGTCCATCGAGCCGTACGTCGGCTGGGGTCAGGCGCTGCCGCTCTTCCTCGGCGACCGCGCGGTCGTCGCGAACCACGCGGAGTCCGGCCGCGCGCTGCGGTCCTTCCAGGGCGAGCGTCGGCTCGACAAGATCCTCTCCCAGCTGCGCCCGGGCGACTTCGTGCTGATCCAGTTCGGGCACAACGACCAGAAGGAGAAAGGGGAGGGCGTTGGGGCCTTCACGACCTATGCGGCCCGGCTGAAGGCCTACGTCGACGCCGTCCAGGCCAAGGGCGGCAAGCCCGTGCTCGTCACCGCCGTCGCCCGCCGCCGCTTCGACCCGCAGGGCCAGGTCGTCGAGTCGCTGGGCGACTTCCCCGAGGCCGTGCGCCGGGTGGCCAAGGAACGCGGACTGCCGCTCATCGACCTCAACACCGCCTCCAAACAGGTCTACCAGGCCCTCGGGGCCGAACGCAGCAAGCTCGCCCTCCTCCACTACCCGGCCAACACCTTTCCCGGCCAGACCGAGCCGCTCCTCGACGACACGCACTTCAGCGCCTATGGAGCCTACGAGATGGCGCGCTGCGTCGTGGAGGGCGTCCGCACCGGCGTACCCGAGTTGGCGGCTTTCCTCGCCCCGACCGTCAAGCCGTTCGACCCGACCCATCCCGACGACCCTGCTCAAGTGGCCATTCCCGCCAGTTCCTTGGTCAAGGGCACTAAGCCCGAGGGCAAATAAGCGCCGCGGGGCATCCCTCGCTTGAATCCCCGTCGCGGATAGGCGAGGCTCGCCCTCGTGCCCGATCTCTTCGGCGAAATCGAACCCGGCGTCGCCGAGGTGGTCCCGTTCGACGGCGGGGCCCGGGCCTACTCGTACTCCGTCCCCGCGGGCCTGAAGGACACCCTGCAGGTCGGTCAGCTGGTCCGCGTGCCGCTGGGCGGGCGCGTGAGCCTCGGGGTCGTCTGGCGCTACCCCGCGGAGCCCCCGCCCGCCGCGAAACTGCGGAGCATCATCCTGCTGGAGCATGAGCAGCCGGTCATGACCCCCGACTGCTGCAAGCTCGCGGAGTGGATGGCCGGCTACTACGGTTGCGGCCTCAACTCCGTCCTCGAGACCGTGCTGCCCGCCGCGATCCGCAAGGGCGTACGGCCCGTCCTGCGGCGGCTCCTCACGTTGGTGGCCCCGCCGGCGCCGGACGTCCTCGAAAAACTCCGGCGCAAGGCCCCGCGCCAGGCCCAGGTGATCGATTTCCTCGCCGGTCAGCCCGGGCCGGCGGACCGGGCGAAGATGGTCGAGGGACTGGGCGTCGCCCAGCCCGCCGTCGACGCCCTGATCAAGTCCGGGGTGGTGAAGGAGGATGCCAGCGTCCTTTGGCGGGTCGCCTACGACGACCCCTACGCCGAGGGCGAGGTCGTCGCGGCCCGTGGGCACGACCTCAACCCGCAGCAGGTCACCGCCGTCGCCTCCATCTCCGCGACCTTGGACAGCAAGGCCTTCCGGGCCCACCTCCTGCACGGCGTGACCGGCTCCGGCAAGACCGAGGTCTACGTCGCGCTCATCCGCAAGGTCGTCGCCGAGGGCGGCTCCGCCATCTTCCTCGTCCCCGAGGTAGCCCTCACGCCCCAGACCGTCGGCCGGCTCCGCTCGCGCCTCGCCGACCTCGGGGCCAAGGTCGTCGTGTGGCACAGCCACCTTTCCGCCGGCGAACGCTTCGACGCCTGGATGGCGATGTCGCTCGGGCAGGCGCGCGTGGTCGTCGGCGCGCGGTCGGCCGTCTTCGCCCCCTTGCCG
>JBIISU010000221.1:0-2848 GCA_044340815.1 Opitutales bacterium
CCTACGGGACGTTGCTGCCGGACAAGTCCAACGCGATCCTCGTGCCGCATGCGCTCAGCGGCGACCACCACGTGGCCGGGCGGTACCGCCCGGACGACGTCAAGCCCGGTTGGTGGGATGTCTTCGTGGGGCCCGGCAAGGCCATCGACACGGACCGCTTCTTCGTCATCGGCGTGAACTGCATCGGCGGGTGCAAGGGTTCCACCGGGCCGCTGTCCATCGATCCGCGCACCGGCCGGCGCTTCGGCGGCTACTTCCCGGAAATCACCCTGGGCGACATCGTCCGCGCCCAGCGCATGGTCGTCCGGCACCTCGGCATCGCCAAGCTCCACGCGGTCGTCGGCGGTTCCATGGGCGGCATGCAGGCCCTGCTCTGGTGCGCGGATTACCCCCGCGAGGTGGGCCGGATCGCCGTGCTCGCCGCCGGCCTCAGCCAGTCGCCCATGGCCATCGCGCTCAACGCCGTCTCCCGCGCGTGCGTCGAGAAGGACCCGTATTTCCGCGGCGGCCACTACGAGCCCGGCGCCGGTCCCGACACGGGCCTCGCGGTCGGGCGCATGCTCGCGCACATCAGCTACCTTTCCTCCGCGGCCTTCGACCAGAAGTTCGGGCGCGCGAAGGTCCCCGGCGCCCAGCCGGGCGACCCGGTCCACTGGCAGGTCGAGAGCTACCTGGACCACCAGGGCGAGGCTTTCGTCAAGCGCTTCGACGCCAACAGTTGGCTCCGGATCACGCGCGCCGTCGACCGTTTCGACATGACGGCCCGCGCCGCCGCCGGCACCCTGTTCCGGGGCGACGGGCCCGACGTCCTGGCGGTCGGTTTCTCCAGCGACTGGCTCTACCCGACGAGCGAGCTGCGCATGCTCCTCGCCGCGGCCACCGCGGTGGGCGTCAACGCGGCCTACCATGAGGTCATCACCGACGCCGGCCACGATGGCTTCCTGCTGCCGGACACGGGCCTGAGCGTGCGCCTGCACGCTTTCCTGGGTTGATCAGAGCAGCGGCTCGATGATGCGGGAGACCCGCTCGCCCAGCCGGCCCTGCCACGTCCGGCTCCGCCGGTAGAGGTCCTCGGAGTAGCGCGCGCACTCGGGCTCGAGCCCGGCGACGTAGTCCTCGATCGCGCGCACGGTCGCGGGCTCCCGCAGGACGGCGCCGACCTCGTAGTTGAGGAAGAGGGAGCGCATGTCGAGGTTGGCCGAGCCGATGACGGCGGTGGCGCCGTCCACCACGACGAGCTTGGCGTGCAGCACGTCGGGCTTGAAGAAGAGGATCTCGGCGCCGGCCTCGTGCAGCGTGCGCAGGTACCAGCGGCGCGCGAAGTCCAGCAGCCGGTGGTCCGAGCGACGCGGGATCACGAGCCGGACCCGGCGGCCGCGCCGGGCGGCCGCGCCGAGCAGCGCGAAGAGGCGGCGGTCGGGGACGAAGTAGGGCGTGACGATCGTGATCGAGGTCGCCGCGGTCTCGAAGAGGTGGGCGTAGGCTTCCCAGAGGGGGTCGCCCTCCGCGTCCGGTCCGGTCGCGATGACCTCGACGCTCGCCTCGCCGGCGACCACCTGCCGTTCCCGCAGCTGGTCGGCGTAGCGCCGCGGCGGTTCGTCCGTGGCCTGGCACCAGTCGGCGATGAAGATACGTTCGAGCGCCCCGGCGACCGGTCCTTCCAGCCGGAACGAGCAGTCGCGGAAGCGGCGGTTCGAGGGGCGCCGCCCCATGTAGCCGAGCCCGAGGTTCTGCCCGCCGATGATGGCCACGCGGCCGTCGAAGACCGCGAGCTTGCGGTGGTTCCGCCAGTTCGCGGAGCCCTTGCCCTGGAGGGGGAGGGCGGGGTTGAAGCGCGCGACGCGTCCGCCGGCGCGCAGCAGCGGGCGGCACAGCACGAGCGGCATGCCCCAGCTGCCGACCGCGTCGACCAGCAGGCGCACCTCCAGGCCCTCGCGGGCCCGCCGGGCCAGGAGGGTGACGATCTCGCGGCCGACTTCGTCGGGGCTGAGGATGTACGTCGCGATGTGGATCCGCCGGCGCGCCGCGAGGATCTCGGCCCGCAGCGCCTCGAGGGTGTCGCGCCCATGCCGGTCGCCGAGCAGCTGCACCGCGTTGCCGCGGGTTTCGGTCGGTTCGGCCAGGCTCCAGGCCACCCGGTTGACCTCGCGCTTGGCTTCGGCCAGGGCGGCATGCTTGCGGCCGCCGAAGAGGAAGAGGGCCAGCGCGGTGGCTTGGGGCGCGAACCAGGCGAGCGGGCCCCAGAGCAGGAGGTAGAGCGGCGAGATCCGGGCCCGCCCGACGCGCACGAGCACGTAGAGACCGCAGGCCCAATCGATCGCCCGCACCGCCCGGTCGGGGAGCCAGCCGGCCGATTCGGCGACGAGCACGGCCGCGGTGGCGCCGAGCGCGAGGCCCGCGCGCAGCGCCAAGCGACCGTATCCGCGGAAGGCTGGCATGCCGCCACGCTAGCCGCTCCCCGGCCCATGGGCACAAAAAAAGACCCCGGTCGCCCGGGGTCTCGTCTTGGTCCTGGGGGACGGCTTAGTTGCCGGCCTTGTCCAGGAGGTCGCCGAGGCTGTTGAAGTCGCCGCTGCCCGAGGAGGACGAGGACGAACCGCCGGCCGAGGGCGCCGGGGCGCCGCCGGTGGACGGGCCCTTGATGCGCTCGTAGCTGGAGATCTCGGCCGCCAGGCGTTCGGCGTCGTAGCTCGCGGCCTTGATCGAGAGGCCGATGCGGCGGTCCTCCTTGTCGATCTTGATGACGCGGGCGGTGACGTCCTGGCCGACCTTGACGACGTCCTTGACGTTCTCGACGCGCTGTTCGGCGAGCTGGGAGACGTGCACGAGGCCGTCGATCTCGTCGGAG
>JBIISU010000022.1:0-9857 GCA_044340815.1 Opitutales bacterium
GATCGTCGTCGCACGTTACGATTAGGCGCGGGGGTTGACGGCCTCGGGGGGCGCGGTCAGGGTCGTCCGCGTCCGCCGGTTCATTCCGGCGGTGGCCGCCCCCGCCGCATGAAAATATCCCTCGCGCTCGTCGTCTGCGCCCTCGGCCCGCTCGCCGCCGCCGAGCCCGCGCCGCTCATCATCGCCCACCGCGGCGCCAGCGGCTACCTGCCGGAACACACGCTGGCCGCCAAGGCCTTGGCCTACGCCCAAGGGGCCGACTACCTCGAACAGGATGTCGTGCTCTCTAAGGACGGCGTGCCGATCGTGCAGCATGACGTGACGCTCGACAGCACCACCGACGTGGCGACGCGCTTTCCCGGACGGCAGCGCGCCAACGGCAATTTCTACGCCATCGACTTCACTTGGGCGGAACTGCGCCAGTTGCGGGTGGTCGAGCGGTTCAGCCCCAAGACGGGCAAGCCCGTCTACCCGGGCCGCTTTCCCGGCGGGGTGGGGGAGTTTCGGATCAATACCTTCGAGGAGGAACTACAGTTCATCCAAGGGCTGAACCGGAGCACCGGCCGGAAGGTCGGCATCTATCCCGAAGTGAAGCTCGCCGCCTGGCATCGCCAGGAAGGCCACGACGTCTCCAAGGCGGTCCTGACGTTGTTGGCGAAGTATGGTTACGCCTCCAAGGACGACCCTTGCTTCATCCAGAGTTTCGAACTCGCGGAACTGCGGCGGCTCCGCGGCGAGCTCGGATGGAAAGGCCGCCTGGTCTTCCTGACGGGCGGGAAGACGCCTTGGACGGATACGCCCGAGGGCCTGCGTGAACTGGCGCAGCTCGTCGATGGCATCGGCCCGCCGCTCTCCGCGGTGGCGACGGAGCGCGACCTGACCGGTCTGGTCGCCCGCGCCCAGGCCGCCGGCCTCCGGGTCCATCCCTACACCTTGCGCAATGACGCCCTGCCGAAGGGCTTCGCCTCCGGGCGGGACTATTTCGCCTTCCTGGCGCGGGAGGCCAAGGTGGACGGAGTTTTCACCGATTTTCCCGACGTGGGGCGCTGATTCCCGCATTTTCGGCTCGGAACCGAGGCGGGTCGGCCTTGTCTCCAAGGCATGCTGCGCCTTACCCCGCTCCTGCTCCTCCTCACGTCGCTCGTCCAGGCCGGCGACCTCAAGCTCTCCACCGTCTTCTCGGACCACGCCGTGCTGCAGGCGGGTGAGGCCAACGTCTACGGCAAGGCCAAGCCAGGCGCGACCGTCGAGGTCGCCTTCGGCTCCGCCAAGGCCACCGCCACCGCGGGCGCGGACGGCGTCTTCAAGACGACGCTGACCGGGCTGCAGGCCACCGAGGAAGGCAAGGACCTCGTCATCAAGTCCGGCGCCGAGTCCCATGTCGCCAAGGACGTGATCGTCGGCGAAGTCTGGGTCGGCTCCGGTCAGTCCAACATGGAGTGGGTCGTGCGCAACACGAGCGCCGCCGCCGCCGCGCGGGCCCGTCCCGCCGACGCCGGCATCCGCGTCTTCACCGTCGCCCGTACCCCGAAGGCCGCGCCGGCCGAGGACGTGCAGGGCTCCTGGAAGCTCGCCTCCCCCGCCACCGTGGACGGCTTCACCGCCGCCGGTTACTTCTTCGCCCACGCGCTCCGCGCCGAGATCAAGCTGCCCGTCGGCATCATCCACACCTCGATCGGCGGCACCCGCGCCGAGGCCTGGGGCCCGCGCGGCATGTACGACGCGCAGCCCGAAGCCAAGGGCTGGCAGGAGAAGGAAGACAAGGGCGTCGCCGACCGCGTCGCCAAGGCCAAGACCGACCCCAAGACCCAGACGGTCTGGTCCAACGGCCCGCACATGAACTGGAACGGCATGGTCGCCCCGCTCGTCGGCTACAGCTTCAAGGGCGCCCTCTGGTATCAGGGCGAATCCAACGCCGGCCAGGCCGCCGCCTACAAGTGGATCCTGGGCGACATGATCAAGGCCTGGCACAAGGCCTGGGGCCGCGAATTCCCCTTCATCATCGTGCAGCTCCCGCGCTTCATGGCCAAGAAGCCCGTCGCGGTCGAGGACGGCGGCTGGCCCGTCATCCGCGAATCCATGGAGTGGATCGCCGACCATGTGCCGGGCGCGATGATGAGCGTGAACATCGACCTCGGCGAAGAAAAGGACATCCATCCCAAGGATAAGCTGCCGGTCGGCGAGCGCCTCGCCGCCGTGGCGCTCCAGCGCGTCTACAAGACCCGCGCCGTCGGGGAGGCTCCCCGCGTGAAGCAGGCCGAGCTCAAGGGCGACGCTTGGGTCCTCACCTACGACCGCCCCGTCGTCCTCCAAGGCGAAGGCAAGGGTTTCGCCGTCCAGCAGGCCGATGGCAAGTGGGTCTACGCCACGGCCAAGGCCGAAGGCGCGCAGGTCACCGTCGCCGCCGCCGAGGTGAAGGCGCCCAAGGCCGCCCGCTACGCGTGGGCCAACTTCCCCGAGGTCTCCGTCTTCTCCGCCGGCCAGGATGGCCTTCCGGCTGGTCCGTGGCGCAGCGATAAGTAAGCCCGACGCGCCGTGCGCCTGCTCCGTCACCTCCTCGTCGCGCTCGCCTGCCTGGCCGTCCGCGCCGAGGCGGTCGAGCCGCCGCCGGCCGGCCTCAAGGTGCTGACGGCCGGGCATAGTTTCCACGTGTGGATGCCGCCCTTGGTCGCCGAGATGGCCAAAGCCGCGGGCCTCGCGGGCCACGAGCAGCTGGCCATCTCCTCGATCGGCGGCTCCAAGGTGATCCAGCACTGGGACCTGCCGCCCGAGCGCAACAAGGCGAAGCCGGTGCTCCTCGCCGGTCGCGCCGACCTCTTCACGATGGCGCCGACGTTCCTGCCGGATCCGGGCATCGAGAACTTCGTCCGCCTCGGCTTGGAGCATAACCCGCGCCTGCGGTTCACGCTGCAGCAGAATTGGGTGCCCTACGAGGATCCGCTGCTTTGGCTGCAGCCGGTGAAGCCGAAGGCGATCGACCGCGACGCGCTGACCTTGCCCCAGCTGCGCGCCAAGCACGACCCCTACTTCAAGCTGATCGAGGACCATGTCCGGGAGCTCAACCGTCTCATCCCCGCGGCCAAGATCGCCGTGGTGCCGTGCGGCGAGGCGGTCCTCGCGCTGCGGGCCAAGGTGATCGAAGGGGCGGCCCCCGGGGTCCGCTCCCAGAATGAGCTCTTCATCGACGTCTTGGGCCATCCGGGCCCGCAGATCCGCGTCCTGTCAGCCTATTGCCATTTCGCCGTGCTCTACCGCCGCAGCCCGGTCGGCCTGCCCGTGCCGGGGCAGCTGGCGAAGTTGCCCGAGGCCGAAAAGCTCAACCGCTTGCTCCAGGAAATCGCCTGGCAGGCGGTCCGCGCGCACCCCCTGAGCGGCGTGGCCAAGTAGGTCGGCCCGCGTCCCGGAGGTTCGTGGTTTGACCCCGCCCGGAAGCGGGACAGTCTGCGTGGGTGAACCCCCGCGCATGGAAGTAAGCATCTTCAACGACGTCCTCGGCCCGGTCATGCGCGGTCCGTCCAGCTCCCATTGCGCGGCGGCCCTGCGCATCGGCCGCCTGGCCCGTGACCTCATGGGCGGCGAGGTCGCCGAGGTGCTCGTCGAGTTCGACCGCGCCGGATCGCTGCCGACGACCCACGACACCCAAGGCTCCGACATGGGGCTCTTCGGCGGGCTCATGGGTTGGGAGGCCGACGACGAGCGACTCCCTGATTCGCTCGCGCTTTTCCGGCAGGGTGGGGGGCTGGCCCGCTTCGAGACCGTCGACGTCGGCGACCCGCATCCCAATACCTACCGGCTGACCCTGCGCAACGCGCGGGCCACCCATTTCCTCCGGGCCATCTCGACCGGCGGCGGCATGATGGAAGTCGTCGAGATCGACGGCATCGACGTCTCGCTCCACGGCGACGCGCACGTCACGTTGCTCGAGGTGAAGGCGGCGCCCGACGACCTCCGCGCGGAGGTGTTGCGCGTCGACCATGAGGGGAGCGCGCTGTTCGTCACCGCGGGGCGCTCCTTGCTGGCCGTGCATGGCCGCGGCTTCTTGCCGCCCGCCACGCTGGCGGCCTGGGGTAAGGCCGGCTGGATCGCGCGTGCTTGGAACCTCGGCCCGGTCCTGCCGGTGCCGACCGTGCGGAGCAGCCGCGTGCCCTACCGCAGCTGCGCCGAGATGCTGGCGACCCCGGAAGCCGCCAGCGAGCCGTTGTGGCGCCTCGCCGCGCGCTACGAGAGGGAGCGGGGCGGGCTGACCGAGTCCGAAGTCCTCGCCCGGGCCGTCGGGTTGGTGCGCCTGCTGCGCCGTTCAATCGAGCAGGGCCTCGGCGGCACCACCTATGCCGACCGCGTGCTGGGCAGCCAGTCGCCGGCCTTTGCCCAAGCGATGCGGTCCGGCCGTTTGATCGCCGCCGACCCCTTGAACCGGGCCATCCTTTACGTGACGGCCCTGATGGAGGTGAAGAGCAGCATGGGCGTCATCGTCGCCATGCCCACCGCCGGCGCCTGCGCCGCGCTGCCCGGCGTCGTGCTCGCCGTCGCCGAGGAACGGGGCCTCGACGACGAGACCACGGCCAAGGCCTTGCTCGCGAGCGGCGTCATCGGCGCCTTCATCGCGACCCGCTGGACCTTCGCCGCCGAGGTCGGCGGCTGCCAAGCCGAGGGTGGCTCCGCGGCCGCGATGGGCGCCGCCGCCCTGGTGGACCTCGCGGGGGGCTCCGCGGCTCAGGCCTGCGCCGCCGCCTCGCTGGCGCTGCAGTCGATGCTGGGACTCATCTGCGACCCCATCGCGAACCGCGTCGAGGCCCCGTGCCTCGGCAAGAACGTGCTCGCCGCGACGAACGCGCTGGCCTGCGCGAACATGGCGCTGGCCGGTTTTGACCAGGTCATCCCCTTCGACGAGGTGGTCGACGCCGCCAAGGCCGTCGCGGAGCGCATGCCCCGCGAACATCGTTGCACCGCGCTCGGCGGTCTCTCCGTGACCCCGACGTCCCTCGCCATCGAAAAGCGCCTCGCCGCCGCCCGCGGGTGCGGGACCGGCGGCTGCGGCTGCGGTTGATTTTTCGCCGCGCATGAACCGACTCACGCTCCTCCTCGTCTGCCTGGTCGCCGCGCTCGGTGGCGCCGGCTTGCCGGCCGATTTCGCGGACGAGCAGGCGCGGTTGTCATCCCTGCTGACCGCCCGGGCGTCCGGCCTGGGCTTCGCCGAAGTCGCCGACCTCCGCCAGTTCGACGCCGATCCCGCCACCGCGACGGCCTTGGCGCGCCACCAATTCATCCGCAAGGTCGGCGCCCCCGCGCTGCGGACTTTCCGCCAAGAAGGCCCGCAGGCCGCGTTCCTCGCGTGGTTGTGGGAAGAGCCGGCCGCCCTGAATCTCTTCCTGGAAGGCGCCACCCCGTTGGGGCTGAACCCGCGCGACGAGGATAAGTGGACGATCAAGGTGGAGGTCCTGGCGAGGTGGTCGCGGCTCTGGGGCGCGGATGAGGAGTCCCGCCGCGGCGTGCCCCTGCGCCTGGCCATGGCGACGGCCCTCCTGCCTCCCGGCGAAGGCAACCACGGGGCGGGGCAGCAGGTTCCCCCACCGGATCCGCTGGGTCGCTACCTCCATTTCAAGCGGGCCTACCAGTCCAAGGAGCTCTACCCGAGCTTCGAACGCCATTCCGTCTGGGAGTACATGCAGGTGGTCTCCTCACCCGCGTCGGATGCGGACCTGGCGTGGACGCGGCGGATGGTGAACACGTGGCGACCCGACCTGCGAATCAAGGAACAGGTGGTCAAGACCGTCAGCGAGGTGAAGTACGGCAACTCGCCGCACCCCTACGGGGATTACATGGACGTCCTCGATGGCGGGGGGAAGTGCGGACCGCGTTCCTCGTGGGGCGTCATGGTCTGCCAGGCGTTCGGCCTCCCCGCGGTGGGCGTGGCGCAGCCGGGCCATGCCTGCGTAGCCTTCAAGACCGCCTTTCCTGAGACGCAGCCTCAGCCCGGCAACATCTGGAAGGTTGATTACGGCGCCGGTTGGGAGAAATCGCGCATCAACGGCCTGAGCGGCCCCGATTTCCTCCTGGCCGTCGCGGCCCGTTCCCGGACCGCCGAGTTCACCACCTTGGAGCGGCTGCGCTGGCTGGAGGCGGCGGTGACGCCGACGGCGCCGAGCCGGCCTGCCTTGAAGGCTTTGTTGGTCGGCCAGATGGCCGAGCTCCGCCAGGCCAAGCCGGTCTTCGGCGCCGGGGATAACGCGGCCGAGGCCGAGAAGGAGCCACCGACCAAAGCCGCCCCGCCCGTGGTGGCCAAGGCGGCGCCCGCCGCCATCGGCGCCGGGTTGACGACGATTCCCGCGGCCGGCTTCAGCAAGCTCGGCGGCGCCCGCGCGCACGATAGCTTCGATGGCGGGCGTCAGGTTTATTTCGAGAAGAACGCCCCGAACACCTGGGCGGAGTTTCCGGTGGAGGTCGCCCGCCCCGGCAAGTACCAGGTGGTCCTCCGGGCGGCGACCCCCAATACCGGACAAGCCATCGACCTGTCGGTCGGCGGCCGGAAGCTGGCGACGCTCGCCGTGCCGAACTCACGCGGCCTCTGGGCGGATACGCCGGCCGTCGAGGTCGAACTCGCGGCCGGTCCGCAGGTGCTGCGGTTCACGGTGCCGTCGCAGCGGGGCTTGGCCCTCAAGCACGTCGAGTTGCGGCCGCGTTGAGCGTAAACGCCGCCTTCGGCCGCTGAGCCCGGAATTAGTTGTGCCCCCGGGGCGCCTGGGGTGAGAGCGCGAGCCGGAACTGATGGAGGCACGGCTGGTCGGCGCTGGGGTCGACGATCGCGAAGGTGACGTGCCGGAAGGCCCCGCGGAACGGTCCGTGCAGGGCCTGGCGGAAGAGCTCGGCGATGAGCCCGGGGTCGTTCGCGAAGTTGCCGCAGCCCCAGGCGCCCAGCACGAGGGCGTCGTGGCCGTTGGCCTGCGCGGTGGCCAGCACCTTGACGATGCGCGCGCCCATCGCTCCGGCGATCTTCGGCTGGTCCAAGGGGGCGACATCCCGGGCGTCGCAGGCCGCCGCCGAGATGAACGCCACCCGGAAGGGCTCCTCGAGCTTCCGATGCTCGTCGTCGCGGAAGACGGGGACGTCGGGCGAGTAGATCATGGCGTCGGAGCGCAGCGCGTTGGCCTGCTGCTCGTGGAAGGCGTACATCGGGCCTCCGACCTGGCAGGCGAAGAGGGCGGAGGAGCGGCAATGGTATTCCTCCTGCGCGCGTTCGCCGGCGAGGAAACCGCCGCCCGGCACGATGGGCGAGGCGAAGTTGAGCACCACCGGCCGCCGGCCTTCGGCGATTTGGCGTCGCGCGGCCGCGAGGGAGGTTTCCTCCGTCACTTCGGTGAGCGTGGCGTGTCCGCCGGTCCGCGGGAAGGTGTGGCGGTGGTCCGGCGGCAGGTGCGTCGTGCGCGCGACCGCCGCGGCGATGTCGGCCGCGATGTCCACCTGCCGGTTCGTCGGGGACGCGTAAAGGCCCAGCTCGATGATCTGCACCGCTTCCCGGCCCAGCTTGTTGGCGAGTTCTCGCGGGATCTTGGGGTCGAAGGGCATGGGGTGGCGAAGCACCGACGATGCCGCGCGGTGGGCGGAAGCCAACCGTAACCTATGACAGGCGGCCGATTTGACGGTGGCCGGCCGCCGGGTAGGCTCGTCGCGTGGCATCCACGGTAAACATCTACTACAGCGACGAGTACGCCCTCGCGACCGGGCTCGAGACGGTCACCAAATCCGCCGAAGTCGCCGCGGCGATCGTCGCCGACCCCGCGTTGGCCGTCCGGCTCGTGGCGCCCGCTCCGGCGACCCGCGACGAGCTCCGCGCCATCCACGAGGACAGCTACCTGCGGACGGTCTTCGCCGCAGGTCCCGGGGAGCTCCCGACCGGGCCGCGCACCCCCGAGCTGCGGCGCAGCCTGCTCGCCTCGACGGGCGGCATGCGCGATGCCGTGGCCGAGGCTCTCCGGGCGGGACGTTCCGGCAGCCTCTCCAGCGGCCTACACCACGCGCGCCGCGGCTCCGGCGAGGGGTTCTGCACGCTGAACGGCCTGGCGTTGGGCGCGCTCCGCGCGCTCCACGACGTGTCGTCGGTCGGGATCCTCGACCTCGACGCCCATTTCGGCGGCGGTACCTTCGAGATCCTCGGCGAGCACCCGCAGGTCCGCCTGGCCGACGTCAGCGTGAACGGCTACGACCAATGGGAGCCGACGGCCCCGGCGCGCCACCACGTCGAACTGGTCGCCGATGCGGCCGGTTACCTGGACGCGGTGTCGCGGGCGCTGCAGACCCTCGAAGGCGTGCGTTGCCTGCTCTACAACGCCGGCATGGATGTGCACGAGCGCGCCGGCGGGATCAAGGGATTGACGACGGAGGTCGTCCGGCGCCGCGAGGCGCTGGTCTTCGGCTGGGCGCGGGCGCGGCGCGTCCCGATCGCCTTCGCCCTCGCCGGCGGCTACCGCTGGGGCGGGCTCACGCTCGCCCAGGTCGCCGCGCTGCACCTCGAGACGGTGCGGGCCTGCGCGGCGGACTGAGCCTTCGCCCTTGCCTGCGTCCGGGTGGATTCTAAGAGATTCCTCATGTCCGCCCTTGTCGTCCATATCGCCCGCGCCGGCGCCGAGTTCGCGACCTGCCCGGCGGCCGAGGTGCCGGCCCGGCTGGCCGCCGGCGAATTCCGCCCGACCGACCACTACTGGTCGCCGGGCATGGCGGCCTGGCGCCGGCTCGCCGAGTTCGCCCCCGCCGGGCGCCGCCTGCCTTTCCCGCGTCCGGTGCCCGACGCCCCGAACCTCCTGGACGGCATGTTCGGGCGCGAGCATCGCACCGCGGGCCTGGCCCGCTTCTGGGACCTGCTGGCCGCCGCGCCCGCGGGCGGCACGATCGATGAGGAGGCCGTGCGCCGCATCGAGGAGGAGACGGGCGTGCGCGTCCGGACCCGCTGCGCCAAGGAGCTCGCCGACTGGTACCAGGCCATGGTCGCGGCCGCCTTGTCGGACCGCGTCTTCACCCCGGAGGAGAAGACCGACCTGGCCAGCCTCGCCTGGAGCTTCGGCTACGATACCGCCCAGGCACAGGCGATGCACCGGACGGCCTTCACCGCCTATTTCCGCGCCGGCTTGGCCACGGCCCTGGCGCGCGACGTCCCGCCCGACCAGCGGGCCCGTGCCATCGCCGCGCTCTCGGAGCAGGTGCCCTTGCCCGCGGCCGAGGTGGCCGCGCTCGTCCGGGAAGCCCTGCAGGGACACCTGACCCAGGCGCTCCAGGCGGTCATCGAGCGCGACGATGGGCGGGAACTCGTGGCGCCGGCGCAGGCGCGCGGCCTCCGCGCGCTGGCCTTGGCGATGGGGCAGGACTTCGAGCGTGACCACGCGGAACTCGCGGTCCGCCTGGAGCGGGCCGAGCGGGGCTGGCAAGTCGCCCGCGGAGAGATGACGCCCGTCGCCACCGACCTCGTGTTGGGCAGCGCCGAGGTGTGCTATTGGTCCCGGCGGGTCGACCTCATCCAGAACAAGCGCGTCACGGTCCGGCGCAGCTACGGCGGCTTCGCCGGCTCCACCGGCTCGATCCTCGGCGTGCGTTACCGCACGGGCAGCTACCAGGTGGCCCGCCAGACCGAGGATCAGATGTTGCAGGTCGACAGCGGGACCGCGCTCTTCACATCCTCCCGGGTCGTCTTCGATGGGGCGCTGAAGAACTTCAACTTCAAGCTGGGCAAGGTGATCGACGTGATGGAGTTCTCCAACGGCGTGGGCATCAGCCGCGACTCCGGCCCCGACGTCTACTTCTGCTTCGGCGCCGACGGGCACGAGGCCGCGGCCATCCTGCGGCGGTTGGTCCGCGAGGCGAAGGGCTGA
>JBIISU010000222.1:0-2842 GCA_044340815.1 Opitutales bacterium
GAGAGTAGGTCATCGCCAGGTTCACGGACCCCGGTCTCCGCAAGGAGGCCGGGGTCCCCTCATTTACGGACCCCGCGCCGGCCGCGTCGCCGCCCCGCCCCTTCAGGCGAGGCCGGCGGCTCGGCGGGACACGGCGTGCACGGCGATGTCGTGGGCGGCGTCCCAGCGGGTCGCGGCACCCTCGATCAATCCGGCCATCTCCCGGAACTCCCCGGCATAGCGTCCCTCCACGGCGGGCCGCAGTACGGTCGCGCCGCGGGGGTAGGGGCCGGCGGCGGTCGCCAGTTCCAGGTGCACCACGTTGCCTTCCAGGGAGGGCACGCGGATGGTGCCCCGCGTGCCGGCGATCGTCAGCCAGCGCCGGGCGGTATCATCCGCGTGATCGCAACTCAAGCTCGCCTCGCCCCACGCGTAGCGCAGCGCGGCCCTTTGCCGGTCGGGTAGGCCGTCGGATTCCGTCCGTTCGGCCTCCGCCCGGACCGCGCTCGGCACCCCGAGCAACGTGACCGTCAGGTCCACGAGGTGGCAGCCCAGCTCCATCATCCCGTGCCCCGGATGGGCCCGCAGCGCCCGCCGCAGGCTCGCGCCGGCCCGTTTGCCCATCCCGGCGTCGTACCCGTTGATCTCGCCCAGCCAGCCCGCGGCGACGGCCTCGCGGACCAGGCGCAGGCCGGGGTTGTGCCTCAGCATGTAGCCCATCTGGACGTGCCGCCGGCGTTGCTCCGCTTCCCGGCGCATCGCCGCGAAGGCCTCGTGGTCGACGCCGCCGGGCTTGTCGAGGTGCACGTGCTTGCCGGCCCGCAGGGCCCGTAGCGCCATCGGCGTGGAGTCCGCCAACGTCGTCTCGACCGCCACGGCCGCGACCGTTGGGTCGGCCAGCCATTCCGCCTCGGTCCGCCAGGCGAGGCCCTCGTAGTTCCGCGACCGCTGGGCGGCCGCGCGGAGGGCGGGATCGGCCTCGGCTACCCCGACCACTTCGAAGCGCTCGGGCAGGGCGCGGAGCGCGGCCAACTTGCCCGCCGCGTGGGCATGCGCGACGCCCAGCATCGCCACGCGGTGCCGCGGGCCCTGCGCGCCGGCGGTCGCGGCCCGGGCCCAGGGCGCGAGGGCGAGCAGTTGGGCGAAACGCCGGCGGTGCATCCGGCTCAGGACCGCGCGGCCAGCTCGCCGAGCGTCTGGCGCGAGTCGGGGGTCGCCATCAGGGCACGTTCGATGTCGCCCAGTTCCCGGGCGGCCGGGTCCGAGCGCAGGTCGGGCTCGCCGCTGCGGTTGACCGTGTGGAGGTCGACCAAGGACCAGAGTTCGCCGACCGTCATCTTCTCGATCGGGCGGGCGGGCTTGTGGCCGCCGGTGCGGCTCTCGCTGGCGAGGAGGTTGGCGTCGCGCAGCATCAGGAGGCAGTCTTCGCTGACCATCGCGGGCACCCGCGCGGCGGCGGCGATGTCCTCGGCCGTCGGAC
The DNA here is from genome assembly GCA_044340815.1 of Opitutales bacterium. Taxonomy (GTDB): domain Bacteria; phylum Verrucomicrobiota; class Verrucomicrobiia; order Opitutales; family UBA953; genus UBA953. The sequence continues at coordinate 1,460 of JBIISU010000222.1, forward strand.
CGGGGCGGCCCGCGTTGTAGCGGCGCAGGGTCTCGGCGACGCAGATGAAGGCGAGGGTGCGGCGCGCCCGGTGGCTCAGGCTTTCCCAGGCCTTGTGGCGCGCGAGCGCCCGGCGGTGCTGGAACGCGTATGCGAGCTGGCCGCCGAACAGGATGAAGAGCCACGTGAGGTATAGGCCGAACATGAGCACGAGCACGATGCTCAGCTCCCCGTAGAGGCTCTGGAACTGCGTGACCTTGCCGACGTAGAGGGCGGCGAGGGCGTGGTTCAGCACGATCAACAGCGCCACCGCGAGGCCGCCCAGGAGCGCGGCGCTCCACCGCACGCGGACGTTCGGCATCATGCGGTTGAAGGCCGCGAACGCCGCCGTCATGAGCGCGATCGACAGCAGGAAGGGGCCGCTTCCGCCGATGAACGCGACGAGCGCGGCGCCGCCGGGCAGCGTCGACAGGTGACCGGAGAGCCACGTCGTCCCCTGGCCCACGGCGCCGGCGAGCGAGGCCGCCGAGAGCATCGTGAGGGTGGTCGCGCCGACGAGGAAGAACAGCACCAGGAAGAGCAGGTAGTTCGCGAACCGGTCGCGCCAGCTGCGGCCGAACCGCACGCCCCAGATGCCGTTCAGCGCATCCTCGACGCGGCTCAGCATGAGCACGGCGAAGGCGAGGATGAGCACGAGCCCGATGACGCCGGCCTGGCCGCTCGCCGCGTTCGCGAGGAGCCGGTCGACCATCTGGTCGAGGTTGGTGTTGATCTCGCGCAACGTGGCGTGGTGGCCCGGCGTCGAGGCCTGCGCGATCGTCTGCGGCGCGACGTATTCGATCGCCGCGACGATGGCGCGCTTCGCCGGGTTGTCGCCCTGTTCCGTCGTGCGCGAGAGGATGTAGCCGGAGATCGTCAGCGCGAGCGCGAGCAGCGGACCGAGCGACATCAGCGTGTAGTAGGTGAGCGCCGCCGCCTGCTGCGGCAGGTGGTTGTCCCGCACGCCGTGCGCGCACGTCGTCGCCACGCGCCAGGCCGCCTGGAGGCCGCCGCGCCAGCCGCCGCGCGCCAGCGCCTCGGGCGTCCAACTGTCCGCCAGCAGGGCGGGGCGGGGCGGGGTGGGGGCGGGGTCGGTGGGCATGGGGCAGGAAGGTGCGGATTATCGGGGCTTCCGCAATCCCCGCTCCGCCGCGCCCCCGGCCGGCCGTGAGCAAGACCAACAACTGACGTTTGCGCCTCGGGAAACCCTCGGATTTTGTGCCCATCCGCTTTCTAGGGTGTTTTCTCATCAAAAAACCGTCAAAAATCACCCCTGTGAATAAAGTTACTTACCCAAGTCCGCTTAGGACAAAGGTTTGCACATCAACACTAGATGTAGCGGAGATTTTCATTTGCAGCCACTAC
>JBIISU010000223.1:0-2834 GCA_044340815.1 Opitutales bacterium
GAGCTCATGGCCTACCTTCACGGCCGCGGGGTCAAGGGCTACGTGACGTTCAATACCCTGATCTTCCCGGAGGAGCTGGCCGAGGCCGCGCGTACCCTGCGGGCGATCGTCGCCGCCGGGGTCGATGCGGCGATCGTCCAGGACGCGGGGATCTGCCGGCTGATCCGCCGGATTTCCCCCGACTTCCCGATCCACGCCTCGACCCAGATGACCGTGACGAGCGCGGCCGGCGTCGATTACGCCCGCTCGCTGGGGGCCTCGCTGGCCGTGCTGGGGCGCGAGGTCTCCTTGCCCGAGATGCGCAAGCTCCAGGCGGAGCAAGGCGCCCAGGGCGCGCCTCTCGACCTCGAGGTCTTCGTGCATGGCGCGCTCTGCGTCGCGTATTCCGGCCAATGCCTGACGAGCGAATCGCTCGGGGGCCGGTCGGCGAACCGCGGCGAATGCGCCCAGGCCTGCCGCCTGCCCTACGAACTGGTCGTCGACGGCGTCGTGAAACCGCTGGGCGACAAGGCCTACCTGCTCTCGCCCCAGGATCTCGCCGGCATCGAAGTCGTGCCCGACCTCATCCGCGCCGGCGTCCGCTCGCTGAAGATCGAGGGTCGCCTGAAGTCCCCGGAATACGTGGCGGCCATCACCAAGGCCTATCGCCGCGCGGTGGACGCTTCCTGGGAGGCGTTGCTCCAGGGCGGCGACGCCGACCGGGCCGCCCTCCGCGTGCGGCAGGAGGAGGATTACCCGATGCAGATGACGTTCTCCCGCGGCCTCCACACGGGCTGGCTGCGCGGCATCGACAACCAACAGCTGGTCCACGCGCGCTTCGGCAAGAAGCGCGGCGCCTTCCTCGGCACCGTCGTCGACGTCGCCCATCCCGGCGTGACCCTGCGGCTGGAGGGCCCGCTCAAGCCCGGCGACGGCGTGGTCTTCGACCAAGGCAAGCCCGCCGAACGCGAGGAGGGCGGTTTCGTCCATGGGATCGAGCCCGCCCGCGGCGGCCTCACCTACGTCCGCTTCGACCGCGCCGGCGCCATCGACTGGAGCCGCGTCCAGCCGGGCGCCTTGCTCTGGAAGACCAAGGACCAGGAACTCGACAAGCTCCTGCACGCCTCCTGGGACCGCGAGAAGCCCAACCATCGCCGCCCGATCGCCGCTCGCGTCATCGGCCGCCCCGGCCAGCCGCTGCGCGTCGAATTCAACGACGGCGAAGGGCATGTGGTCGCCGGCGAGACCGGCGTCCCGTGCGCCGTCGCGGAGAAGCGGCCGATGGACGCCGTCTCCCTGAACGAGCAGCTCGGTCGCCTCGGGGATACCGGCTATGCGCTGGATGGCCTCGAGGCCGACCTCGAGGGCGCGCTGATCGTCCCGGTGAGCGAACTGAACCGCCTGCGCCGGGACCTCTGCGACCGCCTGACGGCCCTCCGCCGCGAGCCGCCCCGCTGGACCCTGCTGCCCTATGCCCCGGCCGCGACGACGGTCACGGCGCCGGGCCCCGAGCCGGCGGCCGAGCCCCTCATCGTCGTGGTCATCCGCGAGCCGGAGCAGCTGGAGCCGGCCCTGGCCTGGGGCGCCCGCGTCGTCTACGCCGAATTCGAGGACCCCAAGAAGTTCCGCGCCGCCGTCGTGCGCGTCCGCGCCTACGAGCGGGAAGCCGGCCGCAAGGTCGAGTTCTGGGCGATGGGCCCGCGCGTGCACAAGCAGGGCGAGGATCGCGTCACCGAGATCGTCCTCTCCTGCGACGCCGACGGCTACCTCGCCCGCAACCACGACGACCTCCGCGCCTTCGCGGGGAAGCGCCGCCGGGGTGATTTCTCCCTCAACGTCGCCAACGGCCTCGCCGCCGAATGGCTCATGGAGCAGCACGGCCTCGAGGGGCTGACCGCCTCCTACGACCTCGACGCCAGCCAGCTGGCCGCGTTGCTCCGCTCCGCGCCCCCCGCGTGGTTCGAGGTCACGATCCACCAGCACATGCCGATGTTCCATATGGAGCATTGCGTGTTCTGCGCCTTCCTCTCCTCCGGCAAGGATTACCGCGACTGCGGCCGGCCCTGCGAGAAGCACCGCGTCAAGCTGCGCGACCGCGTGGGCGCGGAGCACATCCTCAAGGCCGACGCGGGCTGCCGCAACACGCTCTTCAACGCGCGCGCGCAGACCGGCGCCGAGTACGTGGCCGACCTCCTCAAGCTGGGCGTCCGCCGCTTCCGCGTCGAGTTCGTCGACGAGGACGCCGACACCGTCACGCGCACGCTGCAGAAGTACCAGGACCTGCTCGAAGGCCGCCTGGCCGGCGTCGACCTCTGGAACGACCTCAAGGTGCTCAACCAGCTCGGCGTCACCCGCGGGACCCTGCGGGTGCGGGTCTGAGCCGGTTCACCCGAGGTTCTTCAGGCGGGGTAGGAGGCTGGTCACCCGCCGCGAGTCCGCGGCGTTGCGGACCGCCATCGCGTACGCCGTGGGGTCGCCGACGAGGATCACCTGCTTGCGGCCGCGGGTGACGGCGGTGTAGATCAGGTTCCGGGCGAGCATGATGCTGTGCTGGCGCAGGAGCGGCAGGACCACCGCGGGGAATTCCGAACCCTGCGACTTGTGGATGCTCACCGCGTACGCCAGGTGGAGGTCGCCCTGTTCGCCCCGCTCGAGCTCGACCCGGGCGCCGTCGAAGTCGATGAGCAAGGTGCCTTCCTCGTTCTGGCCAAGCACCACCCCGAAGTCGCCGTTGAAGACGAGCTTGTCGTAGTTGTTGCGGGTCTGGATCACCTTGTCCCCGGGCTGGATGCGCCCCGGCTTCGCGTCCTTGCCGCGCAGGCGGGCCTGCAGGGCCTGGTTGTAGGCCTGGATGC
>JBIISU010000224.1:0-2825 GCA_044340815.1 Opitutales bacterium
TGCACCTTCCGCAAGGCCTCCGATGTCTACCACGCGGCCGAGAAGGTCCGCGACGCCGGCTGGAAGCAGTGGGACGTCCACACCCCCTTCCCGATCCACGGCATGGACCAGGCCATGGGCCTGCCGCGCTCCCCGGTCCCGCGCCTGACGCTGCTCGGCGGCGTCACCGGCTTCCTCACCGGCTGCCTCCTCACCTGGTACACCAATTCGGCCGACTACCCGATCGTCGTCGGCGGCAAGCCCTTCTGGAGCGTGATCTTCCCGTTCCCCGTCCTCTACGAGTGCACGATCCTGTTCGCCGCGTTCGGCACCTTCTTCGGGCAGTTCATCTTCAACCGCCTGCCCCGCCACCACCACCCGCTGTTCGACCACCCGCAGTTCGCGCGCGTCTCCGACGACACCTTCATGATCGTCCTCGAGGCCGGCGACCCGAACTTCCACGTGGATGAATCCCGCAACTTCCTGCAGTCGCTCGGCGGCCAGGAGATCACCATCGTCCGCGACTGAACCCACCCATGAGCCGCTACCTCGCTTTCCTCGCCGTCGCCACGCTGGCCCTCGTCAGCTTCCTCGGCTTCCAGGGCAAGACCTCCAAGGACACCCCGGTCATGGTGTTCGACGACATGGACTACCAGGCCAAGTACAAGCCGCAGGGGGAGAACCGCTTCTTCGCCGACGGCCGCGACGCCCGCCCGCCCGTGGCCGGTACCGTCGCCCGCGGCGACGGCCTCGCCCCGCTCACGGTCTTCGCCGCGGACTACCGCCGCGCGGAGTCGCTGAACCCGTCCTTCGTCACCGGCAAGGACGCCACCGGCGCCTTCCTCGCGGCCTTCCCCGCGAAGTCCCTCGCCCTCCTCCCGGGCGGCGAGCTCGCGCCCTTCCAGGTCGATGCCCGCCTCCTCGAGCTCGGCCGCGCCAAGTACCAGGTCTACTGCGCCGTCTGCCACGGCGCCGCCGCCGACGGCAACGGCATCATGAAGGTGCGCTCCGCCGTCGAGGGCGACGCCGCCATCGCGACCATCGCCAACCTCCAGGCCCCGCTCTTCCGCGCCTACCCGCACGGCCAGATCTACGACGTGATCGCGAACGGCAAGAACACCATGCAGCCCTACGGCGACAAGCTCTCCCCCGAGGAGCGCTGGGCCGTCGTCGCCTACCTGCGCGCCCTCCAGCTGTCCCAGGCCATGCCGGCCGACCTCGTCCCCGCCGCCGTGAAGGCCACCGTCAAGTAATTCGCACATGAGCGCCACTCCCGCCTCCCTTTCGGCCCACTGGAAGAAATTCCTGTTCGCCGGCCTCGCGGCCCTCGCGGTCGTCTGGTATTTCGCCTTCCAGGGCGCAGCCCACGGCGACCACCGCGGACCCCTCTCCGTCGTCCTCGGCGCGCTCTTCTGGGTCGCGACCCTGATCGGCTTGCTGATGCTCACGATGATCACCCGCGTCTTCGACGCCGGGTGGGCGCCGGTCATCCGCCGCACCTGGGAACTCGTCCTCCCGGCCCTGCCGATCGTCCTCCTCCTCAGCGTGGTCCCGATGGCCTTCGTGCCGAAGTTCCGCCACCTCCTCTGGGAGTGGACGAACGCGGAGCACCTGCTGCCCAGCGGCCACGCCGTCGGCCATGACCCGATCCTCCAGGCGAAGAGCTGGTTCCTCAACGAGGGTTTCTTCCTCGCCCGCATCGCCTACTACGTGGTCTTCTTCGCGGTCCTCATCTGGTTCCTCCGCCGCAGCTCGTTCGCCCAGGACACCGACCGCACCGCCGGCCACACCCATCGCCTCCACGCGATCTCGGCCGCCGGCATCCCGCTCGCCGCGGTCACGCTGACGATGCTGGCCTTCGACTGCCTGATGGCCCTCTCGTACCACTGGTTCTCCACCATGTACGGCGTGTGGTTCTTCGCCCTCTCGATCCGCCTCGCGCTGGCCTTCACCGTCATCGCCACCTACCGCCTGTCCAACGGCGGCTGGCTCGACGGCATCCTCAACCAGGCCCACCGCCACGTGCTCGGCTGCCTCATGCTGGCCTTCACCGTGTTCTGGGCGTACATCAGCTTCTCGCAGTACTTCCTGATCTACACGGCGAACATCCCCGAGGAGACCTTCTGGTACAACATCCGCGAGTTCGACCCGGTGACGGGCGCCAAGAACCAGTGGTGGGGCGTCTCGATGTACCTCATCTTCGGCTTCTTCCTCCTGCCGTTCCTGACGTTGCTCTTCTACCGCACCAAGATCGTCGCCGGCCGCCTGCTCGCGGTCGCGTCCGTCATCTTCGTCGGCGGCCTCGTCGACCTCTGGTTCAACGCCGTTCCGCGCCAGATCAACGCCGCCGGCACGCCCGAGGGCTTCGTCGTCTCGCCCTTCCTGACCTCCTACCTCGCCGTCGACGTCCTCGCGGTGCTCGGCTTCGGCGCCATCGTCGTCGCCGTCCTGCTGCGCGCCGCCGGTCGCCACGAGACCATCCCGGTCCACGATCCCCGCATCCTCGAGTCCATCAACTACCATGAGTGAGTCCTCCCAACCGCGGGAACCCCGCCCCCTGATCCCCGCCCAGGTCGCCTCCTGGCTCGGTCTCGTGGCCTTCCTCGCCGCGGCCGCCGTCGTCGTCGGCTACGCCTATTTCGCCACCCGTCCGCGCACCAACGCCGACGTCGAGCGTCGCGCCGCCCAGAAGGCGCTGCGCGCCAAGACCGAGACGGAAGGGCAGGCCCTCCTCACCGGCGCCGCCCGCAACGCCGACGGCACCTTCCGCGTCCCGGTCGAGACCGCCATGTCGGTCATCGCCGCCGACCCGAAGGCCCTCGCGTCCTTCAAGCCCGCGCCGGCGG
>JBIISU010000225.1:0-2819 GCA_044340815.1 Opitutales bacterium
AGGTGGGGTCCGTTCGATGGACGAACCCCCTCAAAAGGGTGGGACGGCTGGCTGGCTTCAAGCCATAATTCATTTCCCGCCATAAATCCTCCGGCGGCCGCGGGCGGCTGCCCGTTTTTCGGACGATCCCGCTCAGATTTGCCAGTCCGCGCCCGTGGCCGAGGCCGGGGCGGGCAGCTCGGGGTGCGGGGCCGTGACGACGCGCAGGACGGCTTCGCCCCCGCCCGCCAGTTCCTTGGCTCGTCGGACCGCCTTGGCCAGCGCCGCGGTGGGGTTGGCCGGGTCCCAGGGGATGACGTTGTCGACCCCGACCGTCTCGATCAGTCCGGCGTTCCCGAAGATGGCCATGGTCTCCGGCTTGGCCTCGCAGAGGATCAGGTGCCGTCCGCCGGCGCGCAAGGTCTCGGCCAGGTCGCGCAGGAGGAGGACGCCGTTGGCGTCGAGGTGCACCGCCTCGCGGAACTTCACCACCAGCACCTTGAGGTTCGGGTCCGCGGAGGCGCGCCGCAGGTGGTCGTGGAAGGCCTGGGTGGCGCCGAAGTGCAGGCTGCCCTCGACGTGCAGGATGGAGATCCCGGTGGTGCCTTGGCCGGGGGCGCGGGCGCGCAGCTCGCCCGTCTCCGCGAAATCGTACTCCACCACCTCGGGCTGCGAAGTCTTGCGCAGGTAGAACGCCACCGCCACGCCGGTGCCGAAGAAGATCGCCACGTCGAGCGGGGCGACCAGCGCGGTGATGAAGGTGGCCAGGAACACCGTGCGGTCCTGGGCCCCGGACTGCAGGATCAGGCGGACGACCGGCAGGTTCACCAGCTCCAGTTCCGCGGCGATGACCAGCGTCGCCAAGCAGGCCAGCGGGACGTGGGCCACGAGGTAGCTCGCGACATAGCCGGCCGCCAGGATGAAGGCGCCGCAGAACATCGACGCGTAGGCGGTGCGGGCGCCGCTGCTGACGTTGAGGGCCGAGCGCGTGATCGAGCCGGAGGCGGCCATGCCGCCCGTCAGGCAGCAGGCGAGGTTGGCCATCCCCAGGCCGAAGATCTCCTGGTGCAGGTCGGAACCGCGCCCGGTCTTCAGGGCCGAGGCCCGCGCGTTCGCGGTGCCTTCGATGATCACGAGCACCGCGAGCGCGAGCGCGGGCGAGAAGAGCGTCGAGAAGGTGCGGGCGGAGAATTCCGGCAGGTGCAGCGCGTTGGCGGTGCGCGCCGCGTCGCCGACGTAGTGGACGAGGTCGGCCCGCGAGCCTTGGCCGAGCGCGACCGATTGGCCGACGTACGCGCCGAGCGAGGCCACGGCGATCGCGCCGAGGATGGCCTTGCCGACGCCGTAGGGCCGGCGCAGCAGCGCGTAGACGATGGCGGTGACCACCGCGAGGCCCAGGTCGGGGTTCAGCAGGGCCTTCCCGGCTTGGACGGTCGCCCACACCACCTCGGGCAGGGATTGGCCGGTCTGGTCGCCGGGCAGGTTCAGGGCCGTCGGCAACTGCAGGGCGATGACGCGCAGGGCCGCCGCCGCGATGTACGCGGAGATGACCGTCCGCGGCACGAAGTCCGCGAAGCCGCCGAGCCGCAGCCAGGAGGCCAGCAGGAGGAAGACCCCCGTCATCAGGAGCAGCGTGGGCAAGGCCGCCACGCGCATCTCGGGCGTGACCGCGCCGAGGGTCGCGAACGCCCCCAGGAGGAGGGCGGCCGAGGCGTTGGTCGGGCCGGCGGAGAGGTTGGCCGAGCCCGCGAAGATCGGCGCCACGAACGCCGCCACGCCGCAGCCGACGATGCCGCACCAGACGGGCAGGCCCGCCTTCATGGCGAAGGCCATCGCCATGGGGAAGGCGAGCAGCGCGACGGTCAGGCCCGCGAGCAGGTCCGCCCGCAGCACGGTCGCGTCGGCGCCGCGCGCGACGGCACCCAGCGGGAAGAGGGCGGGACGGGGCCGCGCCCAAGCCTTGAGCCAGAGACCCTTGAGGTCCGAGAGGATGCCGGCGAGCGCGCGGAGCACGGTCCCCGTTGTTGCCTAGCGGGTCCGCGCCTTCAACCGATTTCGCAACTTAATCGAACGCCTCGGGGTCCAGCTGGAGCACCAGGGACTGTTGGAGCAGGCCGAAGCAGGTGTAGCAGGCCAGCGCGTGGCGTTTCTCGGTCGGCAGCGTCTCGTCGTCCAGCTCCGCGGCGGCCTCGAGTTCCGCGTCGGGGATGTCCGCGAAGACCAGGTCGCGCAGGGCCATCCGCACCGCGGACAGCGCCCGCAGGAAGGCGAGGGCCTGGGCCTCGTTCCGCAGCACGATGACCGCGGGGTCGCCCTTGGCGCCCGCGAACGCCACCGCCAGCAGCCGGGCCTCCTCCTCCGCCTGGGCCTTGAGGGTGTCGGTCCAGAAGGCCGCCACTTCGCCGTCGGCGTCCGGCACGCGGGCGCGGTTGACGCTGACCCGGGCGGCCGCGGGCGCGATCAGCCGGAGCAGGTCGGTCAGGACCGTGCGGGCCTCCGTCGTCATGCTGAGGCGCAGTTCAGGCATCGGCTTCGAGGATCGCGCTGAGGTGCCACTGTTGGAGCTCGAGCGCCAACAGTTCGGCGCGCTCGCGCTCGCCGGTCCAGACGGTCGCGCGGCCTTCCTCGTGGACTTGCCGCATCAGCTTCTTCGCCTCGGCCTTCGAGATGCGGAGCACGCTCACGAACGCCACCACGACGTAGCCGGTGAAGTTGATCGGGTCGTTCAGCACGACCACGTGCCACTTCGGCGCCGGAGCGACGACCGACTCGGTCTTGATCTCAGGCTTGATCTTCGGCTTGGCCATGCGGCGTCAGGTCTGCCCGGGAAACTAGCGACT
>JBIISU010000226.1:0-2814 GCA_044340815.1 Opitutales bacterium
ACCCATGAAGGCCTACCTCGACCTGCTCCGCCACGTCCGGCAGCACGGAGAAATCCGGGCCGACCGCACCGGCACGGGCACGCTCGGCATCTTCGGCGCCCAGCTGCGCTTCGACCTCGCGGAAGGTTTCCCCCTCGTGACCACGAAGAAGGTCCACCTGAAGTCCATCACGCACGAACTGCTCTGGTTCCTCTCCGGCAGCACGCAGAACGCCTGGCTGACGGAGCGCGGGGTGAGCATCTGGAACGAGTGGGCCACCGCGGAGCAGTGCGCCAAGTTCGGCCGCGCCGAGGGCGACCTCGGGCCCGTCTATGGCCACCAATGGCGCAACTTCGGGGCGACGAAGCGTCCCGATGGCACGTACGCCCACGACGGCGTCGACCAAGTCCGCAGGCTCGTCGAGGAGATCCGCCGCAACCCCGCCAGCCGCCGCCTGATCGTGTCGGGCTGGAACCCGGAGGAGGCCGACCAGGTGGCCCTCCCGCCCTGCCACACGCTCTTCCAGTTCCACGTCTCGACCGACGGCCGCCTCAGCTGCCAGCTCTACCAGCGCAGCGCGGACCTCTTCCTGGGCGTGCCCTTCAACATCGCCAGCTACGCGATGCTGACGCACATGATCGCCCAGGTGACGGGCCTCAAGCCGGGCCATTTCGTGCACACCTTCGGCGACGCGCACATCTATTCCAACCACCTGGAGCAGGTCGACCTGCAGCTCTCGCGCGAGCCGCGGCCCCTGCCCCGCCTGGTGCTGAACCCGGCCGTGACGGACCTCTTCGCGTTCAAGTTCGAGGACATCGCCGTCGAGGGCTACGACCCGCACCCGGCGATCAAGGCCCCCGTGGCCATCTGACCGTGCGCCTCGGCCGTCCGCTCATCGCCATCGCGGCCGTCGCGCGCAACCGCGGGATCGGCCTGAACAACAAGCTCCCCTGGCGCATCCCGGAGGACTTCGCGTTCTTCAAGGCGACGACCATGGGCCAGATCCTCCTGATGGGGCGCAAGACCTATGAGTCCATCGGCCGCCCCCTCCCCGGACGGACGACCGTGGTCCTGAGCCGCTCGGGTTTCACCGCCCCCGGCGTGATCACCGCGGCGAGCTGGGAGGAGGCCGCCCAAGTCGAGCCCGGGAAGACCCTATTCCTGGCCGGGGGGGCCGCCCTGTACGCCGAGGCCCTGCCTTGGTGCAGCGAGCTGATCCTGACCCACGTCCCCCTCGAGCCCGAGGCCGACGCCTTTTTCCCGGACTGGGCGGGTCATTTTGACGCGGGGACTCCCCTCCATCAGTTTCCGACCTGCGAAATGCGCCGACACCTGCCCTTGGCCGGAAAAGGTTGATTTGCCTATTTTTAGGCAAATCCCGCATTTTCTCTTATCGGCCCTAGTGAAACGGCAAAAAGGGGCTATTTTACGCCTTTTGTCCTTTCCAAGGACTCCCCCCGCCCTACCTTCCCGACCATGCCGGACGGCCTGTTTACTTTCTTCGCGGCGCTGACCCTCGGCGCCGCCCTCCTCTTGGTCCTGAGCCGGAACGCCGTGACCTCAGCCATGGGGATGATCCTCGCCCTCGTGGGCATCGCGGCGGACTTCTTCCTGCTCGACGCCTACTTCCTCGGGGTGCTCCAAGTCCTGGTCTACGCCGGGGCGGTGATGGTGCTCTTCCTGTTCATCATCATGCTCCTGGATACGGACGACGCCGTCGGGACCTACCCCTGGAAGACGGCCGCCCTCGGGTTGGCCACCTTCTTCCTGCTCGGGGCCGGCGTGCTGTGGCTCTTCCATTGGTCCGGGGCCGTCAGCGCCGCCCCCGCGGGCGCCACCCCGCCGGAGTTTTCGGCCAACCCCGCCGAGTTCACCACCGCCGCCAAATCCTTCGGCCGGCTCCTCTACACCAAGTACCTCCTCCCCTTGGAAATCGCCGGTTTCCTGCTGCTCGTCGCCCTGGTCGGCGTCGTGTCGCTGAGCAAGGACGCCCCGGAGGGCCAAGCCTGAGGACGCCGCCATGGAACACACCACCCTTTCGCACCACCTCCTGCTGGCCGGCCTGCTGTTCGCGCTCGGCCTGACCGGCGTCCTCGTGCGCCGCAACCTGCTCGTCGTGTACATGTGCCTCGAGCTGATGCTCGCCGCCACGACGCTCGCGATGGTCGCCTTCTCGCGCTTCGCCCACAAGATGGACGGCGCGGTCTTCGTCTTCTTCGTCATCACCGTCGCCGCGGCCGAGGTCGCCGTCGGGCTGGCCCTGATCGTGGCGCTCTACCGCCGCCGCGGCACGATCCAGTCGGACGCCCTGAACACCCTGCGCGACTAAGCTTTTCCGATGTCCCCCGACTTTTCGTCCCTGGTCCACTGGATCCTGTTCCTGCCGCTGGGCGCGGCGCTGTTCATCGCCCTCTTCCTGCGCCGCGCCGGCGCCGTCGCCGCCTGGCTCTCGACCGGCGTGGCCTTCGCCATCGCGGGCCTCGCGCTGCGCCTGCTGACCGCCGCCCCCGTCGACACCCGCTGGCACGTCGAGCTCGCCAAGCTCGGCGACATCTCCCTGGGCTTCGGCTACCTCCTCGACGCCAACGCGCGCCTGATGCTCTTCGTGGTGTCGTTCGTCGCCGCCTGGATCCACCTCTTCTCCGTCGGCTACATGCGGGACGACGACGCGCGCGGCCGGTTCTTCGGCGGCCTGTCGATCTTCATGTTCTCCATCCTGGGCATCGTCGTCGCCGACAACCTGCTCATGACCTTCGTGTTCTGGGAACTGGTCGGCTTCAGCTCGTACATGCTGATCGCCCACTACTTCGACAAGGATTACGCGGCGGCGGCCTC
>JBIISU010000023.1:0-9702 GCA_044340815.1 Opitutales bacterium
CAAGCCGGAGTCCTCGGGATGGGAAGAGACCCACTGGGTGGCGACGTGGATCGCCTTGCCGTCCCAATGGGCGACGCCCTTCATGTCGCGGAAGATGATGGTGATGGCCGCGGGGTGGACTTCGCCCGGGTGCGCGCCGAAGCCCAGCGCGTCGGCGACCTTGGGCTCCCACTCCTTGAGCAGGGCCTCGGACTTGGCGGCGAACGCCTTCAGCTTGTCGTCGACCCCCTGCTCCGGCAGGACGACCTTGACCTCGAGGGCGACGGCCTGGGCGACCCAGAGGAGTCCGGCGAGCACGAGGGGTTTCATGGGGTCAGCCTTGGCCCGTTCCCCCCGCCCCTGCAAGTCGAAGGGGTTCACAAACGGTCAGGGTTGCACCCTTTCCGCCGACCCCCAACGTGCCTGCCGTGCCCAACCGCCTCGCCCAGGAGCCCTCCCTCTACCTCCGCCAGCACCAGGACAACCCCGTGGACTGGTGGGCGTGGTGTCCGGAGGCCTTCGCCGCCGCCCGGGCGCTGGACCGGCCCGTCCTCGTGTCGGTCGGCTACTCCTCCTGCCATTGGTGCCACGTCATGGCGCGCGAGTCCTTCGAGCAGCCCTGGATCGCCGAGCTGATGAACCGGCATTTCGTCTGCATCAAGGTCGACCGCGAGGAGCGCCCGGAGGTCGACAAGCTGATGATGGACGCGGTGCAGATGGTCCAGGGGCACGGCGGTTGGCCGCTGAATTGCTTCTGCCTGCCGGACGGGCGGCCGTTCTTCGGGGGGACCTATTTCCCGCCGGAGGACCGCGGCCAAGGCCAGGTCCCCTGGCCGCAGCTGCTGATGCGCGTGGCCGACTTCTACCACCGCAACAAATCCGAACTCGCGGCCAATGCCGACGCCATCGCGCACAACCTGACCCACCTGACGCGCGCCCCCGACGCCGACGGCACGGCGCCGAGCCCGGCGGACCTGCTGGGCGCGGGCCGCCGGCTCTGCGAACAGCACGACGACCAACACGGCGGCCTCGGCGGGGCCCCGAAGTTCCCCTCCCCGTCGTCGCTCGACCTCCTGCTCGCGCTGCGCGGCACGGCGGCGGTCGCGGCCGATCGGCCGTTCGCCACGCGGATCGACGCCGTCCTGACGATGACGCTGGGCGCGATGGCCCGCGGCGGCCTGTACGACCAGGTCGGCGGCGGCTTCCACCGGTACTGCGTGGACCGCGACTGGACGGTGCCGCACTTCGAGAAGATGCTCTACGACAACGCCCAGCTCCTCGGTACCTACGCCGAGGCCTGGGCCCGCTACCGCGACCCGCTCTACGCCCGCGTCGTGGCCGAGACGGTGGCGTGGCTGGAGCGCGAGATGGGGCTGCCCAACGGCCTGCTGGCAGCGTCGCTCGACGCGGATACGGACCATCACGAGGGATTGACCTACGTGTGGAAGGCGCCCGAGGTGGCGGAGGTCCTGGGCGCGGAAGCGTTCGACTTCGCGCAGGTCTACGGGTTGTCGGACCGCGGCAACTTCGAGGGCGCCAACATCCCGAAACTCAAGGGGAAGATCGCGGACCGCGACCGCCTGGCCGGGGCCCGCGCCAAACTGCTCGCCCGCCGGAATCAACGGCCGCAGCCGGGTCGCGACGACAAGGCCTTGCTGGGCTGGAACGCCCTGGCGGTCCGCGGCCTGGCCCAGGCGGCCTGGATCTTCGGCCGACGCGATTGGCACGCCCTGGCCGCGCGGATCGAGGCGACGCTCTGGCGCACCTGCGTCGACGAGACGGGGCCGACCCTGGCGCTCCGGGCCGTGGTCCACGGGGAGACGGCGACGCTTCCGGCCACGTTGACGGACCACGCCTGGCTGGTGGAGGCGGAGCTCGCGCTCGCCGCGACGGCGGGCTGGGCCGGGGGCGATCCCTCGCTCCACGCGGCGCGCGCCGCGGCCTTGCTGCGGACGGCGCAGCTCGGCTTCGGCGACCCGCACGAGGTCGGCTACTTCCTGGTCGCGGCGGAGCGCTCCGACCTGGCGGTCCGCCAGAAGGACTGGTTCGACAACGCGGTCCCCGCGGGCAACTCCTCCTTGCTGCATGGTTTCGCGGGCGTGGCCGCGCTCACGGGCGAGCCGACGTGGGCCGAGGAGTTCGCCGTGCTGGCGCGCGCCTACGGTGGGGTGAGCCGCAACGTGCCCCACGGCGCGGCGCATGCGCTGACTGCGCTGACCCGACAGGCGATCGGGGTCGCCACGCTCGAGCCGCCGGCGGGAGCCGACTTGGAAGCCTTACGCACGGCCCTCTGCGGGGATGAGCGCACCGCGCCGCACGCGCGGCCTTTCCGCCCGGTCTTCCTCCGCCCAGCCGGCGCTTCGCCGCGCTACCAGCTCTGCGTCGGGACGACCTGCCTGCCGCCCTTGGCCACGCCCGCGGAGGTCGCCGAACACCTCTGAGGGGGAATCCGCACTTGCCCGTCCTCCCGGCCGCGGGGAGGATGCAGACCGATGCCCGAAGATTCCGGCTATGCCTACGGCAAGGGACCCGCCCAGGTTTCCTCCCGGCGCACTTGGCTCGGCATGGTCGAGGTCAGCGCGGTCGGTTACCGCGAGACCCGCTACCGGCTGGTCTGGCCGCGGGTCGCCCTCGTGGCGGGAGCGACGCTCGCCTTGACCTGGGTGCTCTCGGCGGAGGCCTATTACTTCAACCAACGGTTCATGAACGGCATCCCGACGACCCGCCGGGCCGACATGTACCTTTACCTGCCGGATAGCCTCGTCAACGGGTTCATGGGCTGGTTCCGCAGCCCGGAGGAGGCCCGCCTACGGGACCGCGCCCGGATCCTGGCCAAGCAGGAGACTTACGGCCGGATCGCGCACCTTCAACGCAAGGGCGAATACTACGTCGAGATCGCCAAGGCCGCCTACGACCGCCAGGACTACGCGGAGTTCTCGAAATACATCGGGACCGGGGCGAGCCTGGCCCCGGCCAACCTCGAGGCGCAACGGATGTGCGCGAACCTGTTCTTCGCGTTCGGCCGACCCGACGACGCCTACCAGCTGCTGGAGGAGTCGCTGGAGTTCGCCGCGCAGGACCAGGAGCATTTCCGCTTCTACCTCCGCCGCTGCTCGATGCTCGACCAGGACCGCCGCATCCTGGCGGCGGCCGAGAAGTACCTGGGGCGGCCCGACCTTTCCGCCGCGGTCCGCGGCGACCTGCAGATCGCCCAAGCCCAGACGCAGCTCCTGCGCGGGGACTTCGCCGGTTGCGCCGCCAGCATCGCCCGGCACGGACTCGAGGCGACCGCCGAGGGCTTCCTGCTCAAATGCCAGCTACTCTGGGAAAGCGGCGAGCGGTCCGCCGCCCTCGAGTTGATCTCCTCGGCGCTCAGCCGCTACCCGACCGTGAACCGCCTGCTCGAGATCAAGGCCGGCTGGCTCAAGGAGGAAGGCCGGCTGGACGCCGCGAGCGACTGCCTCGACCTGATCCAGAACAACCTCGTCTCCGCCCCGCCGCCGCTGGACCGGCGGGCCCTCGCCTCGGTGCGCATCCAGCGCCTCCACCTCCTGCCCGGCCCCGCGAAGGCGGCCGACCGCCGCCGACTCATCGAACAGGTGATCGCCGACTTCGGCTCCTTGGACCAGCCAATGATGGAGCTCGCGCGCTATGCGGCGGCGGTGGCCGACGTCCCCTTGGCCGAGCGCCTGCGTCGGCTGGCCGAGGAGCGCCGGTTCCCCAGCCAGATGAATTTCGTGCTCACCTTCACCGAGGCCCTCATCGCCGCCGAACGGCCGCGCGAGGCCATCGCGCTGGTCGACGAGCTGTACCGGCAGCCCGGCCGCGTCCACTGGACCGCGGAGACGACCTTAGCCTTCGAGGCGCTGCGGATGCTGGCCTACTTCGCCGACGGCCAGGCGGACATCGGGTCGATCAACCTGCGCCGCCTCCTGCAGGGCCGCAACGTGCCGCCCCAGCTGCTGCTGAACGCGGCCCGCAAGCTGATCGCCGCGCAACGCTTCGACGAGGCCGACGTGATGCTCATCCAAACCCACATCCAGAACGAGCAGAACCAGGCCATCCTGATGCAGATCGTCCGGCTCAAGCTGGAGCACGAACGGATCTCCGCCGACCTCGAGGTCTACCTCCGCCGGCTGATGGCCACGCGCCGTCCGCCGAAGGAGATCCTGCAGCTGGCCGCGCGCCGCCTGGGTTCGGACACCTACCTGTTCTCGGGCGACCGCGAGCGGCTGCTCGAGGACATCGACCGCCTGCTCAGGTAGCCGCTTCCGGGGCCGGCCGGTCGGTCACCTCGAAGTAGGCCACCGAGCCATGGCGGGATCCATCCGGCAACCACGCCCCGCGACTGCAGCCCCGGTTGACGAGTTCGCCGACCTCCGCCGGGGAGAGCACCGCGGCGGCCATCGCGACGCCTTCGGCCTCCATCGCGCTGGTGCAGATGGAGCGGACCGGACCGGGCAAGGTCACGGGCGTGCCCTGCCGGAGGTCGAGCAGGTGGGCGGGGCGCTTCGCGTTCGACTTGCTGGCCAGCGCGAAGCGGCAGAGTTTGATCTCCGAGCGGTCCCCGACGCCGAGGCGCCAGCCGTTGGCGTCGCCGGGCGGGTCGAGCGCGAGCGCGGCGCTGCCGCCGGCCATGAGCAGGGCGCGGTGGATGCCCCAGTTGTTCTCGAGCAGCTCCGCCATACGGTCGAGGGCGTAGCCGCGGGTGATGGCGCCGAAGTCGATCTCGGCGCCGGCCTTCACGCAGGTGAACTGGGCGCCGTCGAGGACGAACGAGCGCTCCTGGTAGTCCGCCCAGAGGCGGCTCCACTCGGCGTCGTCGGGATTGGGCACGGTGTCGCCGCGGGCCTCCCAGTACTTGAAGAGCTTGCCGCCGGAGACGTCGAAGGCCTTGCCCGTCTCCTCACGCAGGTTCTGCGAGAAATCCCAGAGGGCGCGGACGTGGTCGGAGGCGGTGACGAGGGCGCCCTCGGGCATGCCGTTGATCGAGGTGATCGGGCCGCTGTCATGGCGGGCTTCGGTCTGGAAATCCAGGTCGTCGAGGAAGTGGAAGAGCCCCTCGGACGCGCTCTTGGCGTAGCCCGCGTCCTCGTCGGCGATGCGCAGCCAGAAGCGGGTGCGCATGGCGTCGTGCGAGAAGTTGTGGATGGTCGGCTGGCTGCTCATGGCTTATTTTCCGATGAAAATGTTTTCGTGGGTTTTGGCAACCAGCACCCAGTAACGGTCGCCGCCCGCGCGCAGCGTCAGGCTGTTGACCGCATAACCGGGCACGCGCGGCTCGCTGAAGTCGGTGGCCGGGATCAGGCGAAGGGGCGCCCGGGCGGCCTCCGGGAAGTCCCCGTAGCCGACCTGATATTTCCGGAGATAATACGGGAGCGGCCAATAATGCCCACCGTCCACGGCGATATAGAACTTGTCGCCGCAAGCCTTCGCCAGGTCGGCGACTTGGCGATCGAAGGTGCGGATGCCGGGCAACGTCGGCGAATGGTCGGACAACGACGGCCGGGCCAGCAAGGCGAGCGTCATCAGGGCGGGGGCGAGGACGGCCGGCCGCACGGTCCGGCCGACGAGCAGATAGGGCAACGCCAGCGTCAGGGGGAGCGCGAAGACCAGGAGGAGCAGCCACGGCGTCTTGTAGGGTAAGGCGAGGTGGAACAAGTAGACCAGCGCGGCGACCAGACAAGGCAGGTCGGCGGCGTGCCGACTCCGCCAGGCGCCGCGGGATAATCCTGGGCGGGCCAGCGCGAAGACGACGAGCCAGAGCGCCGCCCAGAGCCACGGGGTCAGGCTGACGGCGAGCAAGGTGTCTTCGGATTGGCCGCTCGCCACGCCGAGGGAACGCGCCAACTGCAGCCACCAGGTCTTCAGGCCGGGGAGATCCGTGAAGCCGACGGATTGGAAGCACGCCCAGGAGGCGAACAGGCCGAAGCCAAAACGCAGCCAGCGCCGGTCGGCGACGAAGCGGCCGAGCAACCACAAAGCCACGAGGAACAGCAATAGGTAAGGCGCCGCGGTGACCTTGCAGGCGAGGGCGAAGCCGAACGCCACGCCGGACAGGAGCCACCAACGGGAAGAGGCCGGCGACCCTTCCGCGCGGAGCCACAAGGCGACGCCCCAGATGAACCCCGCCGCCAGGAGCATCTCCTGGATGTAGTAATAGCCGAACGGCGTGCACCCCCCGGTCAACACGATGAAGGCCGCCGTGGCATAACGTGCGCCCTTGCCCACCCCGGGCAGGATCAAGGCCGCGGCCGCCATGAGCCCGAGGAAGACCGCGACGACGCTGCGCAGGAAATGTTCGCTCATGTCCGTCGGTGCGGTCCCGGTCGCCTTGGCCGCGAGGAGCAGCGCCGTGACCAGCGTGGGCCCATGGAACTTATCCTGATGCGTACTGTAGGGCGTCCCCTCCGCCAGCTCCTTGGCCAAGGACCACTGCACGGCCTCGTCCGCATGCAAGGGACCGAACGGCAGGCTGATGGTCGACCAGACGAAGGCGCAGGCGATCACGATGAACAGGCCGAACCGCGAGACCTCGCCCGACTGGACGGAAGCCTCCGCCATCAGGCGCCGAAGCGCTTCTGCAGCGCCGTCTTGACGTCGAGTGGCACGAGGGCCGCGGCCATGGGGCCCTGCCCTTCCCGCCAGGCGTAGACGGTGGTCAAGGCGCCCTTCGCGACCGGCCGGTCGCCGACCTGCGCGGTGAAGCCCCAGACCAGCTTCTTGTCGCCGATCTCGTTGGGCGTGAGCGTCAGCGCCACGACCTCGCCGCGATGCACCGGCGACAGGTAGTCGCACTCCACGCGCACCCGGGGGAAGCCGCTGAGCTTGGCCCCGTCGGCCTTGAGGAACGGCAGGCCCAGTTCCCGGAAGAGCGCCTCCTCCGTGGCCTCGACCCAGAACAGGATCGTCGTGAAGTGCACGATGCCCGCGGCGTCCGTGTCGGCGAATTGGGCGCGGTGCTCGACGGTGAAGGGGGCCATGGCTCCATCCAAGCCGGCTACCTGCCCGGTGCAACCGCCAAGGCGTCAACGCCCCCGGCGGCCGGAGCGGAGCCACCCGACGTCGACGGAGGCGCCTCCGGAGGCCTGGACGCACTGCAGGAGGAAGGCCTGCGGCTTGGCCTGGATGCTATAGAGGTAAAGCCGGGGACCTTGCTGGCGGTCGGCCCGGCCGAACGCCTCGAGCCAGGCGCGCTCCCACCGGTAGGTCGGGGCCTTGCGTTCGTCCACCCGGTGGTAGGCGCTGTCCGAGTAGATCAGGTGCGGGGTGCCCTTGGCCCCCTCTTCGTAGATGCGGACGCCGTCCTGGAAATCCGAGAACACCACGAGGGCGTCGTAGGGCTCGGCGAGGAGCCGGTCGACCCACGCGCCGAGCGAGCCCTTCTCGCACGCCTCGCGGATCTTCGCCTGCAGGCGTTGCCCCGCCGAGGTGAGCGTCGCCACCACGGTCTCGGTGGGGCCCTCGCGCAGCCTCGGCGCCTCGCCGCGGAAATGCCGACCGTGGACGATGGCGTCGTCCAACGCCACCACGCGGGCTCCGTCGAAGCGGAACACGTCGGCGTCCGGGAACTGCTGCCGGATCTCGGCGTCGACGCGCTCGAGGTACGGCTTCATCGAGCCGGAGCAATCGAGGTAGACGGCGACCTTTAGGGCCCGGATGGTCGCGCCGAGCACGGGTTTGCCGACGAAGCCCGCGGCGAAGCCTTGGCCGACACCGAGGCCCGCGCCGGAGCCGCCACCGAAGCCGCGGCCCCCGCCAAGCCCCGACTGACCAGAAAGCCCGGAGGACTCCGCAGGGCCACCGAGCGCGCTCGCCGCCGGCAAATCGGGCAGGGTCACGCTGCTGGGCCCGGCCACGGCGATACGGCGCAGAGGGGCCACCGGCCGGGCCGGCGTCGCCCGACGGACGAGAGGCCCACCACCGGCTTCCCGCCCGCCGGCGACCGCGAAGACGGTGGGCGCGGATGGCGGCGGCTCCGGCGTGGTCCGGGAAACGACGAACCAGGTGGCCAGGGCGACCAACCCGACGTGGACCAGCAGGGAGGTCAGGAAACCACGCCAGGAGCGCGGCGAGCGGCGAGCGGCGAGCAAGGGGGCGGCGGACGACATCCCTCCCAGCCTAGGCAAAGCAAAGGCCCGGCAAGCGCCGGGCCCTGGAGTCCATCACCTGAGGGGGCGACCTCAGCGCGGGGGCTTGTAACCTTTGGCGGCGGGCAAAGCCACCCCGGCGGCGGGCGCGGCGGGAGCCCCGGCGGCGGCGGCCGCATCGGCGGGCGGATCCTCCGGCGGCTGACCGCCGGTCCGGAGCCACTCGACCATCTTGATCTGGCCCCCCGAGGCCACGACGCACCTGGAGATCAGCTGCTGCGGCTCGACCTGGGTCGAGAAGCAATAAAGGCGCGGCCCCTTGCCGTCCTTGGCGTCGGCGAAGGACTTGAGCCACTCCTCCTCCCAGCGCTTCTCGGTCGGCTTGCGGGCATCGCTGCCCCGGGCGATGCTCGTGTTGGTGCCGTCGTAATACACGATCGGGTAGCCGCCGCCCTGGACGTTGTTGTCGGCCTTCTCGCCCTTGATGCGGTACTGCGTCACGCCGTCCTGGAAGTCGGAGAAGAGCACGAGCGCGTCGTAGGAACGCTGCTGGCGCATGACATCGATCCACGCGCCCGCGGAGCCCATCTTGAAGTTGTCGTCGAACTTCTTGTAGATGTTCTTGCCGACGCCCGTGAGCTTCTTCGGGTCCGTCTCGCGGACGCCCAGGCCGGAGGAGCGCACCGGCTGGCCGCGGAAACCGTCGCCGCCGATGACCATGCCGTCCTGCGCCGTGATGAAGAGCCCGTTGTAGCAGAAGACGTCCGCATCCGGGAATTTCTTGCGGATCTCGGTCTCGACGCGGTCGATGTACCCCGACATGGAGCCGGAGGCGTCCATGAAGACGGCGATCTTGGCGGCGAAGATCTTGGCGCCCATGACGGACTTGCCGACGAAGTTGCGGCCGTTGCCGACGCCGACGCCCATGCCGGAGCCGATGCCGCCGCCCGAACCGCCGCCGAAGCCCTTGGAGCCGCCGCCCGCGGTCATGCCGGACATCATGGAGGCGCTGGAGGAGACCGGGAGGTCGGGCAACGAGATGGTCGCCGTGGTGCTCTTGGAGGTGATGCGGGCCGCGTTCTTGGCCAGGGTCTTGGCGTTCTTCGGCTGGATCTTGTGCGGCTGGACCTTGGCGCGGTCGCCCGCATTGCCGCCGCCGGCGCCGGTGGCGAAGCTATCCGGGTCCTTCTTGACCGAATCCGTGACGGTGGAGATCACCCAGATGGCGGCGATCAAGATGAGGACCGCGTGGATGATGATGGAGATGGTCAGGCCCTCGCCGCCCATCTTCTGCCAAAAGGAGCGGCGGCCGCGCGCGGTCTGCAGCTCCGGCTCGGGCTGGCCCTCGGAGGATGACCCGGTCGGGGCGACCGGCGTAAGGTCATCCGCAGGGGGAGGAGGGGGAGTTTCTTCGCTCATCGGACGACTCGGGGTGAGAGTGATTGTTATTCGGGGATTTTTTCCTTCAACCCCTTTCTCCACCCCCTGGTCGAGGGAAGCCTCCGACCCTCCAAAAATGGGCTTGCACCGCCCACGGGACAGCCCTCTATTCTCCCTTCCACTGATTGCAGGGTGGAGCAGCCCGGTTAGCTCGTCAGGCTCATAACCTGAAGGTCGTAGGTTCAAATCCTAC
>JBIISU010000024.1:0-9683 GCA_044340815.1 Opitutales bacterium
GAGGGCCTTCGCCTTGGCATCGACGGCGAGGGTCGGTGAGGGGGCGACGTTGCGGGCCCAGGAGGAGAGAGCGGGATTCGACATGGCGGAGAAGGCCCAAAAGCAAGGGGAAGCCCTGCGGGAGGCAAGGAAAAGGTGCGAAACCGAGCGTAACCGCCGGCGGGCGGCGCGGCGGTCAGACGTCGATGGCGTCGTCGACCGGCTTGGGACCACGCGGACCACCCTGCCCCGGGGCGGGCGGAACGTTCTGCACCGTCGCCGAAAAGGCGATGAACCAGGAGCCGATCGAGATCACCAAGGGAGCGAGCCAGGGAGAGGGGACCTGCACCCCGGCCATGAGGCCTCGGCAAACCAACTGGAGCATCAGGACGTTGGTGACGTACATGAGGCCGAAGGTGACCAAGGCCTGGGTCGCCCGCTGGGGAAGCCGCAGTACCAGGAGGAAGGGCGCCGACAGGAAGAGCAGGAAGACCATCACGAACGGACGGACGAGGACGTTCACCACGCCGAGCAGCAGGGCGATCCAAAGGGTGTCCCAGGGATCTTCGAATGTGACCAGGCCGAGCTTGCGGGCCAGCAGGATGCTGAGCGGCAACGAGAAGACGCGCAGGAGCAGGAGAAGGCAACCGAGGCCGGCGGGCATGACGGACAGCACCCTACCATAAAATGGCTGAGCGTCCAGCGTAACCCGGACGCCCCGGCCGTTTTTGGCAGGATTAAGCCTCGCTCAGCGGGCGTGCCGGACGTCCTCCCCGGAGAGGAGGAAGATGACCTGCTCGGCGATGTTCTTCGAGTGGTCACCGATGCGCTCGAGCGCCTTGGAGATGAAGATCAGCTCGACGTGCGAAGCCGAAACCTTGGCCGCGTCGCCGGACTTCCCGAAGAGTTCCTCGTAGTTGCGTCGGTTCAGGGCGTCGATCTCGGCGTCGCGCTGGAGCACCAGGCGGGCCTTGGCGAGGTCGCCCTCGATGAAGCTGTCGATCGCCAGCCGCAGGACCTCGCAGGCGATGATGCCCTCGGCCGGGACGTGCAGGAGGTCCTTCAGCGGGCCGCGTTCGGAGATCACCATGGCGCGCTTGGCGATCACCGAGGCCTCGTCGGCGATGCGCTCGAGGTCGTGGCCGATGTCGCGGGCGGCGAGCAGGAGGCGGACGTCGCTGCCCATGGGGCCGAAGAGGGTCAGGTAGCGCATGATCTCGCGGTCGACGCGCTTCTCGAGCTCGTCGACGCGGTCGTCCATGCCGCGCACCTGCAGGGCCAGGGAGTCGTCGCCCTGCTCGACGGCGCGGAGCACGAGGCGGGTCATGTCGAGCGAGCGCTCGCCCATCAGGATGAGGTCGTCCCGGAGCTGGCGGAGTTCTTCGTGGAAATAGCGTTGCATGGTCGGGTCGTTTGGGAAATCAGCCGAAGCGGCCCGAGATGTAGGCCTCGGTCTGGGCCTGGGACGGGTTCATGAAGATCTTCTCGGTGGTGTCGTACTCGATCTGCTTGCCGAGGTAGAAGAAGGCGGTGCGGTCCGAGACGCGGGCGGCCTGCTGCATCGAGTGGGTAACGATCACGATGGTGAACTGCTCCTTGAGCTCGTGGATCAGTTCCTCGATCTTGCCCGTGGCGATGGGGTCCAGCGCCGAGCAGGGCTCGTCCATCAGCAGGATCTCAGGGCGATTAGCGATGGCGCGGGCGATGCAGAGGCGCTGCATCTGGCCACCGGAGAGGCCGAGGGCGCTGTCGTCGAGCCGGTCCTTGACCTCGTCCCAGAGGGCGGCCTTGCGCAGGGAGGTCTCGCAGGCCTCCTCCAGCTGGGCGCGGTCGCGCACGCCGACCACGCGCAGGGCGTAGACGACGTTCTCGAAGATGGACTTCGGGAAGGGGTTGGACTTCTGGAAGACCATGCCGACGCGGCGGCGCAGGGAGATGACCTCCAGGCCCGGGTCGTAGATGGAGCGGCCGTTGATGGTGATGTCGCCCTCGTGGCGGATGCCGTCGACGAGGTCGTTCATCCGGTTCAGGTTGCGCAGCAGCGTGGACTTGCCGCAACCGGAGGGGCCGATGAAGGCGACGACCTGGCGCTCGGGGATGTCGAGCGAGATGCCCTCGAGGGCCTTCTTCTGGCCGTACCAGAAGCCGTAGTCGCGGATGCTGATGTAGTCCTTGCGGCCCTCGCGCTCGGCGGCGGGGCGGACTTGGATGCGGGAGGTGGAAGGCGGGGTCATGAGCGAGGGCATGAAAAGGACGTCAGAAGGAGGCTCCCTTGAAACGGGCGCGGAGGCGGTTGCGGATCCAGATCGCCCCGAGGTTCAGGCAGACGACGAGCACGATCAGCAGGAGCGTCGTGGCGAAGACCATCGGGCGGGCGGCGTCGGAATCCGGGGACTGGAAGCCGAGGTCGTAGACGTGGAAACCCAGGTGCATGAACTTGCGGTCCATGTGGAGGAACGGGAAGGAACCGTCGAACGGGAGGGACGGGGCCAGCTTGACGACCCCGACGAGCATCAGAGGGGCCACCTCGCCCGCGCCGCGGGCCATGGCGAGGATCACGCCGGTCAGGATGCCGGGGGCCGAGGCCGGCAGGAGGATGTCCCGGATGGTCTGCCACTTGGAGGCGCCGGTGGCCAGCGAGGCCTCGCGCATGCCGCGCGGGACGGCCGACAGGGCTTCCTCGGTCGCGACGATGACCACCGGCAGCGTCATCAAGGCCAGGGTCAGCGAGCACCAGAGCAGGCCGCCCGTGCCGAAGACGGGCGTATTATTGTTGTACTTCAGCTGGTCGGCGAAGAACAGCTGGTCGATGGAGCCACCCAGCACGTAGACGAAGAAGCCGAGGCCGAAGACCCCGAAGACGATGGAGGGCACGCCGGCGAGGTTGTTGACGCTGATGCGCACGATGCGCAGGAGCGGCCCCTGCTGGGCGTACTCGCGGAGGTAGATGGCGGTGATGACGCCGAAGGGCGTGACCAGCAGGCTCATGAAGACCGTCATCACGAGCGTCCCGAAGATCGCGGGCATCAGGCCACCCTCGGTGTTGGCTTCGCGCGGCTCATCGAAGATGAACTCGCCGAGGCGGGAGGCGTAGAGCTGGACGCGACCCCAGGTGTCGAGGCGGTTGGGGAACCAGGCTCGGATGACCTGGGTGAGGGGCACGACGACCTCGCGGCCGGCGGCGTCCCGGGCGACGAGCGAGGCCACCGCCCCACCCGCCGTGACCTTGGCGGCCTCGGCCTGCAGGACGGCGTAGCGCTCGTCGAGGACCGCGATCTCGGCCTTCCGGGCGGCGATCTCGTCGGCCAGCTTGAGGTCCTCGGCCCGGCGCAAGGCGACGCGGGCCCGGTCCATCGCGGCGTTCACCTCGCCGATGCGGTGGCGGGTGATCTCGACCAGTTTCTCGCGGACGGCGGAAGCCGCGGCGACCTCGGCCTGGAAGGCCGCCTCGAAGGCGGGTTCCGCGATCGCGACGACCTTGCCGTCGGACCGGCGCAGGGACTGGGGACGGACGAAGGCGGGGCCGTTCTCGACGCGCTCCAACCCAAGGATGTCGGCGGGGAAGGTCTCGGCCTTGATCCTCGCCTCGTCGACCCAGAGGTAGGAGTTGCCGTTGAGTTCGCGGAGGCCGACCTGGTACTGGCGCTCGTACTTGGGCTGGTCCGCCGGCGAACCGGCGCGGATCCGGCGCTGGGCGAGCTGGCCGATGAGCGTGCGGCCATCCTCCAGCTGGGCCAGGGGCACGGGCGGGGCCCAGAAGACGGTGGCGCCGTTGAGGAACACCAGGCTCAGCAAACCGATGACCATGCCGAGGCCGACGATCAGGCCCAGGCCGCTGAACCAGACCCAGGCCTCGCCGCGGGGTGTGCTGCTGTCGGAAGGGGTGGCCATGGTCAGACGACTTTATAGCGCTCCCGCAGGCGCTGGCGGAGGACTTCCGCGACGGTGTTGAGCACGAAGGTGAGGAGGAAGAGGCAGCAGGCGCCGAGGAAGAGGGCGCGGTAATGGGTGTGACCCGCGGCCGCCTCGGGCAGCTCCACGGCGATGTTGGCCGATAGCGTCCGCATGCCGCTGAAGGGATTGAAGTCCATGACCGCCGTGTTGCCGGTGGCCATGACGACGATCATCGTCTCGCCGATGGCGCGGCCGAAGCCGATCATCACCGCCGAGACGATGCCCGACACGGCGGTGGGCACCACCACGCTCCAGACGGTCTGCCAGCGGCTGGCGCCGAGCGCCAAGGAGCCCGACACGAGAGAATCAGGCACGTTGGACAGCGCGTCCTCCGCGATGGTGAACACGATCGGGATGACCGCGAAGCCCATGACGAAGCCGACCACGAGGGAATTGCGCGAGTCATACGTCGCGCCCGTGGTCTGCCGCCACCACTCCCGGAAATCGGCGATGGGGAGACCCGTCGCGGTGTCCTTGACCGTGAAGAAGAAGGACTCGACCGCGGGGCCGGCCTGCCAGGCCGCCCAGGCGCACAGGGCGAGGAACGGGAGCAACCAGAGGAACTCCATCCCGGGTTTGACCTGCCGGCGGACCGGCTGGGGCAGCACCGACCAGAGGAAGCCGGCCGAGAGGGCCGCGGGCGCAAGGATGCCGAGCGCGCAGAAGAGCGAGACCAGCCGGGGATCGACGAGCGGCGCCAACCAGAGGCCGGCGAGGAAGCCCAGGACGACCGACGGCAGCGAGGCCATGACCTCCATGACCGGCTTGACCACCTGGCGGTACTCCGGACGAAGGAACTGCGAGACGTAGACCGCGGCGGTGAGGGCGATCGGCAGGGCGAAGAGCAGCGCGTAGAAGGTGCCCTTGACCGTACCGTAGAACAGGGGCACGAGCGAGTACTTCGGCTCGAACTCATCGGAGCCCGCGCTGGACTGCCACGCGTAGGCCGGGGCGGAGGCGCCCTCGTACCAGATCTTTCCGAAGAAGGTCCGCCACGAAGATTCCGGGTGATGGTCGACGATCGTCCAGCGATGCAGTTGGCCGTCGGCGGTCAGCGCGGTGATCCGGTCATAGCCGCCCGCGAAGGCGACCTGCCGGAGCGGGGCCGCGGGGGCCGGCCCCTCCCAGCGGACCGTCCCGGTCGTCATGTTGATCAGCTGGAGCCGACCGGCCGCGGCCGCGAGGTAGCACTTGTTGCCGACGGCGGCGTAGATGCCTTGGCCGGCGCCGGCCAGCGGCTCGCCGTCATGGATCTTGCCCCAGCGACGCAGGCTCTTGCCGTCGGGCTGGAGCTGCGGGTACATCGACCAGACCTGCTGGGCGCCGGTGCGGTCGACGAGGACCACCGAGACATTGCCGAAGATCAGGCCGGCGGCGGCCACGGCGGGATCGGCCGCGCCCCGGAAGGGCGTGAAGGATTGGAGGAAGGAGAAGGAGGCGCCGTCGTCGGCGTAGGCGCGCACCTCGCCGGATTTGCCGATGACGAGGAGCGACTCCGCGGTGGAGGGGAGCAGGACCTGGTCGACCGAGGCGGCGTCGGCGGCGACGACGAACGGCGCGGAGACGGTGACCTTGCCCTTGCCGCCCAAGCCCTTGCGCTCGGTCAGGCGGACGGCGGTCAGCAGCGGCTTCCCGCCCTCTTCCTGTCGGACCAGCAAAAGGCGGGACTGGGGACCTTTGGCATCCCACACATCGACGCAGGGTAAGCCGGCGCGGCCGATGGCGACCGGCTCGAGGGGCGTCACGACGGGCTCGACGGTGCGCTTGCCCGCGTCGTCGAAGGTCGAGCGGTAGACCACGCGGACCTCCTGGACCGCGCCATCCGAAAGCCCCAGGAAGACCAGGCCCGTGCGCGGGTAGCTGCGCACCGCGGTCACGCGCCGCCCACCGAGCGCGGGCGTCCACTCGAGCAATTTCGTCCCGTCCTTGGCCCGCTGGAAGAGGATGCGTCCGTCGCGATGAACGACGAAGGGGAACTCCCCGTACTCATCCTCGCCGAAAGCCACGGCCTCCGCCGGGACGGAGAGCGCCGACGTCGGCGAAACCTTGGCCCCGACGAAGAGCGGGAAGACCTGGAAGATCAGGAAGCCCAGCATGCCGAGCACCGCGACGACCACGCCGACGCCGCCGATGCGGATGAGGCGGCCCATCCAACGGTCGGCCGCCAACGTCAGCGGACTGACCGTGAAGCGCGACTCGGGCGCGGACGCGGGCTTTTCGTCGGTTGTTGCCATCGGGTTACGTTCGGGTGTCAGGGTGTCCGGCAAAGGGAAAGGCGGGGAAGACCCCGCCCGGGAGGACCCGAGACCGCACCGTCGCGCTTGAAAGGCCGACCCCGGAGGGCGTGGCGGCGACGATGCGATTTCGAGGCCAAGCTTATTCGGCGCTGTAGAACTTCAGCGAGGCGCGACCTTCGTCGGCGACGTCGGCCGGCAGCGGGAAGTAGCCGTCCTTGAGCACGATTTCCTGGCCCTGCTTCGAGAGCACGAAGGTGATGAACTCGCTGGTGAGCTTGTCCATCGGGCGGGAGGGCGCCTTGTTCACGTAGACGTACAGGTAGCGGGACAGCGGGTAGGAGCCGTTGAGGCAGTTCGCGTAGGTGGGCTCGACGAACGAGTTGCCTTCGGCCGCGAGCGGCAAGGCGCGGACGCCGGAGGTGGCGTAGCCGATGCCGGAGTAGCCGATCGCGCCGACGTCGGCGGCGATGCCTTGGACGACGGAGGAGGAACCCGGCTGCTCCTTGATGGTGTCCTTGAAGTCACCGTTCTTCAGGGCGACTTCCTTGAAGTAGCCGTAGGTGCCGGAGGCGGAGTTGCGGCCGAAGGAGGAGATCGTCTTGCCGGCGAGGGCGCCCTTCTGCTCGAGCGCACCCCAGGTGAGCACGTCCTGACCACCGCGCTTGCGGGTGGAGGAGAAGATGCCGTCGACCTGAGAGAGGGAGAGGCCGGCGACCGGGTTGTCCTTGTGGACGAAGACGGCGAGGGCGTCGATGGCGACGGCGATGCGGGTCGGCTTGTGGCCGAACTTGGCGGCGAAGGCCGAGATCTCGGTGGCCTTCATCTCGCGGCTCATCGGGCCGACCTGGGCGACGCCGGAGGTGAGGGCGACGGGGGCGGTGCCGGAACCCTTACCTTCGACCTGGATCTTCACGTTGGGGTAGGAGGCCTTGAAGCCTTCGCTCCAGAAGGTCATGAGGTTGTTGAGCGTGTCGGAGCCGACGGAGTTCAGGTTGCCGGAGACGCCGGAAGCCACGGCGTAAGCCGGGAGCTTCGGGTCGACGACGACCGCGTCGGCGGCCTGCACGGTGACGGCGGTCGCGGTGAGGGAGAGGAGGGCGAGGGAGCGGAGGGCGGTGTTCATGGGAAGGTTACGCCGACATCATCCCATGCGATTGTTACAGTTTCGTGGCGACGGGGTGTTACTTGGGCAATAGGCCAGCCCACCCCAGGAGTCCCCGAATACCCCACTTTTTTGCGATTTACTTCAGGTATTCCTTCAAAAGGACCGCCGAACGGGCCTCGGCCTGCGGCAGGGGCATACCCGCCGGCACCCCGGGACGCTTATGGCCGATCTTCGCCAACCAAGCATCCCGCAGCAGCTGGGCGCTCTGCTGGAGGAGGCGCCATTTCGCAGGCTCCGCCATGGCCACGTCAACCTTCCAACCCATCAAGGGCGCCAGCTGCGTCCAGATCGCCGTGGCCATCATCAAATGGCCTTCGGGTCCGGGATTGAGATGATCCTTCGCGAACACGAAACGCGGGTCGGCCTGTTTCGCGGCCACGATGGCCTCGCGCAGGGACGGCCGCGCGTCGGCGACCAGCCAACCGGCGGGACGCTGCGCCACCAACCATTGCGCATAGCCATCCAAAACGCCGTCGTAGACAGGCACCTTCGGGAGATCCGCGCCGAACAACGGCGGCGTCAGGTGCACGACTTTCGCGCCCGCGCGGCTGCAGGCCGCGTGCAGGCGCACCTGACCGTCGCGGTACGCCCGCGTGCGTTCCGGGTCCGCCGGCAGGTAGAGGCCGTCGTTGCCGCCGTAGCAGGCGAGCACGAGCGTGGGCTTGAAGCGTTCGAGCGCGCGGGCGAGCCGTTCGTGCACGTCGGGACGGGGAAAGGCGCCGCCGGCGTGGCCGGCTTCGCTCAAGCCGCTCGCGGTCTCGCCGGGCAACGCGGCGTTGACGATCACCGCGCGCGCCAGGCCCTTCTGCGCGCGGATGGCGGACTCGACGTAGACGGTCCAGCCGCCGATGTAGGCGAGGTTGTCGCCGAGGATCAGGATGCGCGTCTCCTCCTGGTCGGCCCGCAGGGGCACGGAGCACCAGGCGAGGAGGAGAAGGAATGCGCGCAGCATCCCGACAAGATGACTTTTCCGGGCGGGCGGGAAAAGCCGAATCCGGACGAGTTATTAACGCCCCACCCTACCCCGCCGTCCACATTCGGCTTCTCCCGGGAGGTCGGCGGGGGTAGCCTCGGCGCCTGGACTCCTCCATCCACATCAAAGGCGCCCGCACCCACAACCTCAAGGACGTGGAACTGACCATCCCGCGTCATCGGTTGACGGTGATCACGGGCGTCAGCGGCTCGGGGAAATCGTCCCTGGCGTTCGACACCCTCCATGCCGAGGGCTCCCGGCAATACCTGGAGTCCCTCTCGGCCAAGGCCCGGGGGATGATGGATGCCGTGGCCCGGCCCGACGTGGACTTCATCCGCGGGCTTTCCCCGGTCATCGCCATCGCCCAGCGTACCGGCGGCAACACGAACCCCCGTTCCACGGTGGCCACGTTGACCGAGATCGCCGACCACGTCCGGCCGCTTTGGATCGTGGCGGGCGAGCGCGCCTGCCTCAAGGACGGGCACCCCGTCCGGCGGCGGTCGCTGGACGACAACCTGCTGGCCTTGGCGAAGATCCCGGCCGGCACCCGCCTCATGGTCGCCGCCCCGGTCGCCAAGGACAAACCGTCGGTCCTGCTCGAAACCGTGGCCGACCTGGGCCGGCGGGGCTTCTCCCGCCTCCGCATCGACGGCAAGGTGGCCACGCTGGAGGAGGCCACGGGGCTGCTCACGGGCCGGGAGGCCCGGCAACTCGACGTGGTGGTGGACCGCATCGTGGCCGGCGAAGACCAGCGGAGCCGCCTGGCGGATTCGCTGGAGCTGGCGTTCAAGGAAGGGCGGCACCGCGCCTTGGTGCTGGCCGACGACGGGCGCGGGGGCTGGACGGAACTGGCGCTGTCGCTCCACCTGGCCTGCGAGCATTGCGGGACGACCTACGAGCCGATCGCGCCCAAGGCGCTGTCGCACAACCACCCGGACGGCGCCTGCCCGGACTGCGGCGGACTCGGCCGACAGATGCGCTTCCAGGAAGGTCTCGCCATCCAGGACGAAGGGCTCTCCCTCCAGGAGGGTGTCGTCAAGCCATGGAAACTCGGCACGCGCAAGGTGCTGATCCGCCGCAACGCCGTCCTGAGGGCGCTGGCCGAGCAGGTGCCTTTCGACCTGCGGACGCCTTGGCGCGAGCTCCCGGAGGCGACCCGGCGGCTGCTCCTCCACGGTGATGCCAAAAGGGTCTTCCTGCTTCCCCCGCCAAAAGGACGCAAGCCGGTCGAGACCACGTGGGCGGGCATGTTCCCCGAGCTCGAACAGGCCTACCGGGCGACGACCGGGGAGTCCTTGCGGCAGCGCCTGCTGCAGTATCAATCCGGCTCGGTCTGCGGGACCTGCCAAGGGCGGCGGCTCTCGCCGACGGCGCT
>JBIISU010000227.1:0-2764 GCA_044340815.1 Opitutales bacterium
TTCCGGGCGATCCACTTGAAGCCGACCAGCGTCTCGACGCAGCGCACGCCGTGGCGGGCGCAGATCGCCGCGACGAGCGGCGTGGTGACGAGCGACTTGAGGACGACCGCCTGCGGGGAGCCGGCGGCGGGGATCAGGGCGGCGTCCTTCAGGGCGGAGAGGCGGAACTCGGCCAGCAGCGCCGCGACCTCGTTGCCGGTGAGCAGGCGGTACGCGCCGTCGGCCTGCGGGCAGGCCACGCCCACGCGGTCGGAATCCGGGTCGGTCGCCAGGACGAGGTCGGCCCCGACCTCCGCGGCGAGCTTGAGCGCGAGCGCGAAGGCCGCGGGGCTTTCGGGGTTCGGGGAAGGCACGGTCGGGAAGCGCCCGTCGTGCTCCAGCTGCTCATGCACGAGGTGCGGGTCCAGGCCGAGGCGGCGGAGCGCCGGGACCACCGTCACGTCGCCGGTGCCGTGCAGGTTGGTGTAGACGACCTTGGGCGCATGGCGCGCCATCAGTTCCGGCTCGAGGACGATGCCGGCCACCCGCGCGAGGTAAGCCTCCTCGGCGGCCGCGTCGACGGTGCGCACGCCGGCCAGGTCCTTCTCGAGGTAGGGCGCGACATCCGCCGGCCCCAGCTTGCCGACTTCCGCCACGATGGCGGCGTCGTCGGGCGGCGTGACCTGGCCCCCGTGGCCGAGGCAGCACTTGAAGCCGTTGTCGTGCGACGGGTTGTGGCTGGCGGTGATGACCACGCCCGCGTGGGCGCCGAGGTGCCGCACGGTGAAGCTGAGCTGCGGCGTGGAGCGCGCGCCGGCGAAGAGGTAGGCCTCGCCACCGAGCCGCGACCAGGCGGAGGCCACGAGCTCGGCGAAGT
Source organism: Opitutales bacterium (assembly GCA_044340815.1). Classification (GTDB taxonomy): domain Bacteria; phylum Verrucomicrobiota; class Verrucomicrobiia; order Opitutales; family UBA953; genus UBA953. The sequence goes on from JBIISU010000227.1 coordinate 857, forward strand.
GCCGGGAGAAGTGGCGGACATCGTGGGCGATGACGATCCGCGGGGACGGGTGCGCGGCGGAGACGTGGCGCCAGAGGCCGAGCGCCGCGCGCAGGACGTTGACGTCGTTCAGGCAGGCCGACCCGACGGCCGCCCGGACCGGGGTGCCGTCGGCGGCGAGTTCGTTGGCGGCGGAGACCCGGCCGACCGTCCGGCCGCGCATGCCGCCGGTGCCGAAGGCGATGCCCTTGTAGAAACGGTCCTCGAGTTCGGCCCAGGCTCCCCGGGCGACGAGGTCGGCCAGCGACTCCAAGGCGGCGGCGGGCAAGGCGCCCGACTGGAGCCACCCGCTGGCCTGCCCGAGGGCGGCGGCGGACAACTGACCCTGGACTTGGGCGGTCCGGAGGGCGGAGAGGAGGTCGACGGCGGAGGCGCTCATGGGAGACGCCATCCTTGCCCGCCCGGAGGCGGGGACAAGCCCGGAGGCGGGGGAGGCGGGGGTTGACACCTCGCTTCCCATGGCAAGGGTTTAGCCCCCATGCCTGACGACAGCCTCAAGAAGAAGCCCCCGGGCGGAGACGACCGCAACCTCGTGGTCGTCGACGATGATTTCAAGAACGCCGACGCCGAAGATCGCCTCTGGCTCTTCTGGGAGCGCAACAAGACCGCCCTCGTCCGCGGGACCACCGCCGTGGTGCTCGCCGTCCTGGGACTCCTCCTCTACGAGTTCGTCTGGAAAGCCGGCCGCCGCGAAGCCCTGCACCAGGACTACAACGCCTGCCTCGACGAACCGGCCCGCCGCGCCTTCGCGGCCAAGCACGCCGGCGAGCCCCTCGCCGTCGTCGCCCTGACCGAGGTCGCCGACGACCTGAAGGCCGCCACCAAGTTCGCCGAGGCCGCCAAGGCCTTCGACGAGGCCGCCCGCCTGGCCGGCCTGGCCGGCGAAACCCCCGTGGTGAAGGCGCTCGGCGCCCGGGCCCGACTCGAGGCCGCCCTCGCCCGCGTGGACGGCGGCGACGCCACCGGCGAGACCGCGCTGACGACCCTCGCCAACGACGAGACCGTCGCCGAGACCTGGCGCGGCTACGCGATGCTCACCTTGGCCAACCTGGCCGTCGCGAAGGGCGACCTGCCGGCCGCGACCAAGTGGCTCAACCTGATGGACAAGCGCCTGCGCAAGGACCATGTCTGGCGCGAATACAAGGACAGCCTGATCCGCTCCGAGCCCGGCCTGCTCAACCCGGTGGCCGCGCCCGCGGCGTTGCCGACGGGCAAGTAACCCCCGATGGCCGACGCCGCGCCGCTGCCGGAAGCCGCCGTGGCGGCCGAACGCCTGACGAAGCGCTACGGCTCGCTCACGGCCGTCGAGGACCTCACCTTCTCCGTCGCGCCCGGCGAGATCGTCGGCTTCCTCGGCCCCAACGGCGCGGGCAAGTCGAGCACCATGCGGATCCTCGCGGGCACGATGGCCGGCACGTCGGGCCGCGCGGCGATCTGGGGCGTGTCCGTGGCGCTCGAACCCGCCGAAGCCAAGCGCCACATGGCGTACATGCCGGAGAACAACCCGTTGCCGGAGGACCTCAAGGTGGAGGAATACCTCACGCTGCGCGCGCGCCTGAAGGACGTCCCCGCCGACCGCGTGGCCGCCCGCGTGGCCAAGGTCATGGAAGACTGCGACCTCGCCCGCCGGGCCGCCCGCCAGCTCATCGGCCAACTGTCCAAGGGCTTCCGCCAGCGCGTCGGCATCGCGGACGCCCTGCTCGCGGAACCGAAGGTCGTCATCCTCGACGAGCCCACCATCGGCCTGGACCCGCACCAGATCGTCGGCATCCGCGACCTGATCCGGTCGCTGCGCGGCAAGATGGCGGTGCTGATCTCGAGCCACATCCTCCATGAGGTCGAGCAGGTCTGCGACAAGGTCGTGATCAT
>JBIISU010000228.1:0-2751 GCA_044340815.1 Opitutales bacterium
GGCCAAGTCGGCTCCTCGGCGATGCCGCACAAGATGAACGCCCGCACCTGCGAGCGCATCAACGGATTCCTCGTCATCCTGCGTGGCCACCTGGCCATGGCCGCCTCGCTCGCCGGCGACCAGTGGAACGAGGGCGACGTCGCCTGCTCGGTGGTGCGCCGCGTCCTGCTTCCCGACGCCTTCCTGGCGATCGACGGCCTGCTCGAGGCCTTCCTCACCGTGCTCGGCCAGATGGAGGTCAACCGCCCGGTCATCGACCGCGAATCGCGCCACTACCTGCCGTTCCTCCTCACCACGACCTTCCTCATGGAGGCGGTCAAGGCCGGCGCCGGCCGCGAGTCGGCCCACGAGGCCATCAAGGAACATGCCGTGGCCGTCGCCCGCGACCTGCGTTCCGGCAAGACCGAACGCAACGACCTCGTCGACCGCCTGGCCGCCGACGCCCGCCTCAAGCTGCCCAAGTCCGTCCTGCTCGATGCCGTCACCAAGGCGGGCGAACTGACCGGTTCGGCCGGCGCGCAGGTCGACGCCTTCGCCGCCCAGGCCGCCGCCTGGTCCGCCAAGGTGCCCGAGGCTGCCCAGATCAAGCCCGGGCGCATTCTCTGAGGGTTTCCGCGGTCGCGAGGGGAGGGGAGGGTTTTCCGTGTTGCCAAGGGGCGGGGGGCTTCCCACAACCCACTTTTCAACCTGTTCCCTCCCATGTCCTCCCTACAAGGCAATCTTCTCGTCGCGCAAAGCGGCGGTCCCACGCCCGTCATCAACGCCAGCCTCGCCGGAGTCATCGCCGAAGCCCTCAACCATGAGGACGACATCCCGGAAATCTACGGCGCCCTGAACGGCATCCAGGGGGTCCTGAACGAGAACCTGGTCGACCTCGCCGCCGAGTCCCAACAGACCCTCCGCGCCCTGCACCACACCCCGGGCGCCGCCCTCGGCACCTGCCGCTACAAGGTCAAGAAGGCCGAGGACTTCGACCGGATCCTCCAGGTCTTCGAAGCCCACAACATCCGTTACTTCCACTACATCGGCGGCAACGATTCCCAGGACACCGCCGCCAAGATCGACGCCCTCGCCAAGGAGCGCGGCTACGAGCTCCGCGTCATCGGCGTGCCCAAGACCATCGACAACGACCTCCCGCTGACCGACCACAGCCCGGGCTTCGGTTCCGTCGCCAAGCACATCGCCCTCACCGTGCGCGAGATGTCCCTCGACAACGCCGCCATGGGCCAGAACGACTTCGTCTCGATCCTCGAGGTCATGGGCCGCAACGCCGGCTGGCTCGCCGCCTCCTCCGTGCTCGCCCACCGCCGCGACAAGTCCGACGACAAGCAGGTCCGCAACACGCACTACTCCTGCAGCGCCCCGCACATCGTGCTGCTGCCCGAAGTCCCCTTCAACGCCGACAACTTCATCCGCCGCGTCGAGGAAGTCCTCAAGTCCAGCGGCCACTGCTTCGTGGTCGTCTCCGAAGGCGTCCAGGACGAAGCCGGCAACTACCTCGGCGCCGACACCTCCAGCACCGACGCGTTCGGCCATGCCGTCCTCGGCGGCGCCGGCGAGTCCCTCCGCAACCTCGTCGAGCAGCGCTTCTCCGGCGTCAAGGCCCGCGCCTCCAAGCTCGGCATCGCCCAGCGCGCCGCCTCGCACAGCGCCTCCAAGACCGACGTCGACGAAGCCTTCCTCTGCGGCAGCGAAGCGGTCAAGGCCGCCGTCGCCGGCGAGTCGGGCAAGATGGTCATCATCACCCGCTCCGAGAAGGAGAACTACGGCGTCAAGACCCTCCTCGCCCCCCTCTCCGAGATCGCCAACGGCGTGAAGGCCTTCCCCGACAAGTGGATCGGCGAAGACCGCATGTCCATCCACCCGGACTTCGTGCGCTACGCGCTCCCCCTCATCCAGGGCGAACTGCAACTCCCTTATGAGCAGGGTCTTCCCCGTTATGCCCAGCTCTCGGCCATCCGCGTCCAGCGCCGCCTCGAGAAGTTCGTTTCGGCCTAAGTCGACGTCCTTAGTTATTCACAAGAACCCCCGCTTTTCAGTGGGGGTTCTTTTGTTTAAAGGATTTGCCTCTACCTAGGGCTGGGCTAGTCTACCTATCCCTAACCCCTAGGTCTCCATGCGTTCCCTCTTCCAGTCTTGCTGCCTCTTGGCCTTGGGGCTTACCCCCGCTCTCTCCCTCGCCGCCCTCACCAACGGCAAGCTGCAGGTCGGCATCGTGAAGGACGAGGCCTACCTCTACGACAAGCAGGGCAAGAAGGAGCCGCTGCGGACCGCCCGGATCTTCCAGGAAGGTTTCCGCGTCGAGACCACCCCGAAGAACACCGTCGAACTCATCCTCTCCAACGGCTCCACGCTGATCGTCAGCCCGGACACCTTGCTGGAGGTGAAGACCTTCCGCCAAGTCGTCTCCGACCGCATCGTCGAGGGCGAGTACCAGAAGCTCGACAAGGAGCCCAGCCCGTCGATCACCGAGATCGAGGTCATCCGCGGCAAGGTCGTCGGCGAGGTCCGCAAGCTCAACCCGCAATCTTCCTACACCATCAAGACGCCCGTCGGCGTGGCCCGCATCCGCGGCACCATCTACACCGTCGAGTTCGCCGACAACGGCAAGGGCACCGGTACGCTGAACATCGGCTGCGTCCGCGGTTCCGTCGAAGCCACGGTCTTCGCCGCCAACAGCGGCCCGATCGCCGTGCGCCCGGGCGACCAGCTTTCGGTGCAGGCTCCCGTCCCCAAGCCCGTGGAGGCGGT
>JBIISU010000229.1:0-2750 GCA_044340815.1 Opitutales bacterium
CTCGACGACATGATCCGCCAGGGCCTGCTCGTCGGCGTCGACCATTACACGGCCTGCAAGAACTACGTGAAGGCCGCCACCAAGGGCATCGTCAAGGTCGCCTCCAAGATCGGCATCTCGACCATCCAGAGCTACCTCGGCGCCCAGATCTTCGAGTGCGTCGGCCTCCAGCAGAAGGTCGTCGACCAGTACTTCACCGGCACCGCCACCCGCATCGAAGGCGCGGACCTCGCGGCCATCGCCGAGGAAACCCTCGCCCGCCACCGCCTCGCCTACACCGAGCGCGTCGAGACCGCCTCGACCCTCACCGTCGGCGGCGACTACCAGTGGCGCAACGAGGGCGAAGCCCACCTCTTCAGCCCGCAGGTCATCCACAGCCTCCAGAAGGCCGTGCGCACCGGCAACTACGAGACCTTCAAGGTCTACACCGGCCTGGTGAACAACCAGATGCAGCAGATCTTCACGCTGCGCGGCCTCCTCCAGTTCAAGCCCCGCGCCGCCGTGCCGATCGAGGAGGTCGAATCCGTCGAAGCCATCCTCAAGCGCTTCAAGTCCGGCGCCATGAGCTACGGCTCCATCTCCAAGGAAGCCCACGAAAGCCTCGCCATCGCGATGAACCGCATCGGCGGCAAGTCCAACACCGGCGAAGGCGGCGAGGACCCCGAGCGCTACACCTGGACCAACGCCCAGGGCGACTCCAAGAACTCCGCCATCAAGCAGGTGGCCTCGGGCCGCTTCGGCGTCACCAGCCTCTACCTCACGCAGGCCAAGGAAGTGCAGATCAAGATGGCCCAGGGCGCGAAGCCCGGCGAAGGCGGCCAGCTCCCCGGCGGCAAGGTCTACCCGTGGATCGCCAAGGTCCGCCACTCCACCACCGGCGTCGGCCTCATCTCCCCGCCCCCGCACCACGACATCTACTCGATCGAGGACCTTTCGGAACTCATCCATGACCTGAAGAACGCGAACCGCGCCGCGCGCGTCAGCGTGAAGCTCGTCTCCGAGGTCGGCGTCGGCACCATCGCCACCGGCGTCGCCAAGGCCCACGCGGACGTGGTGCTCATCTCCGGCTTCGACGGCGGCACGGGCGCCTCGCCCCAGACCTCCATCAAGCACGCCGGCCTGCCGTGGGAACTCGGCCTCGCCGAGACCCACCAGACCCTCGTCCTCAACAACCTGCGCTCGCGCATCGTCGTCGAGACCGACGGCCAGCTGAAGACCGGCCGCGACGTCGTCGTCGCCGCCCTCCTCGGCGCCGAGGAGTTCGGCTTCGCCACCGCCCCGCTCGTGTCCCTCGGCTGCATCATGATGCGCGTCTGCCACCTGAACACCTGCCCCGTCGGCGTCGCCACCCAGGACCCGAAGCTGCGCGAGAACTTCCAGGGCGACCCCAACGACGCGGTCAACTTCATGCGCTTCATCGCGCAGGAAGTCCGCGAGATCATGGCCTCCCTCGGCTTCCGCACCCTCAACGAGATGGTCGGCCGCACCGACGTCCTCGAGGCGCGCCACGCCGTCGACCACTGGAAGGCCAAGGGCATCGACCTCTCCAAGCTCCTCTACTCCCCGAAGGTCGGCCCCGAAGTCGGCCGCTACTGCACCGAGAAGCAGGACCACGGCCTCGAGAAGGGCCTGGACCTCTCCGTGCTCCTCGAGAAGTGCCGCCCGGCCATCGAGAAGGGCGAGAAGGTCCGCTACGAAGGCGAGATCAAGAACACCCACCGCGTCGTCGGCACGATCCTCGGCAACGAGATCACGAAGAAGCACTGGCATGGCCTGCCCGACGGCACCATCCACCTGAAGTTCAAGGGCAGCGCGGGCCAGTCCCTCGGCGCCTTCATCCCGGCCGGCGTGACCATCGAGCTCGAAGGCGACGCCAACGACTACGTCGGCAAGGGCCTCTCCGGCGGGCGCATCCTTGTCTACCCCGACGCCAAGGCCACCTTCAAGGCCGAGGACAACATCCTGCTCGGCAACGTCGCCCTCTACGGCGCGACCTCCGGCGAAGCCTTCTTCCGCGGCGTCGCGGGCGAGCGCTTCTGCGTGCGCAACTCCGGCGTGACCACCGTCGTCGAAGGCGTGGGCGACCACGGCTGCGAATACATGACGGGCGGCAAGGTCGTCGTCCTCGGGGCCACGGGCCGCAACTTCGCCGCGGGCATGTCCGGCGGCGTGGCCTACATCCTCGACGAGAAGGCCGACTTCGCCACCCGCTGCAACAAGCAGATGGTCGGCCTCGAGAAGGTCGAAGGCGCCGACGCCACCGAGCTCCGCGCGCTGGTCCAGCGCCACGCCGACCTCACCGGCAGCCAGAAGGCCAAGGCCCTGCTCTCCAACTGGGACGCGTCCGTGAAGAAGTTCGTCAAGGTCATGCCCAAGGACTACAAGCGCGTGCTGCAGGCCATCGCCACCGCGCAGGCCAAGGGCCTCTCCGGCGACGCCGCCCTCCAGGAGGCGTTCGAGATCAACGCCCGCGACGAAGCCCGCGTCGGCGGCGGCTGAGCCCACCACCCACCTGACCCCAATCCTTCGCAATCATGGGAAAACCTACCGGCTTCTTTGAATTCCAGCGCGAGCTCCCGACGGACCGCGAACCGCTCGTCCGCATCGGCGACTGGAAGGAGATCCACCACCACCATTCCGACGAGAAGCTCCGCACCCAGGGCGCGCGCTGCATGGACTGCGGCGTGCCGTTCTGCCACACGGGCAAGCTCATCAGCGGGATGGCCGCGGGCTGCCCGATCAACAACCTG
>JBIISU010000230.1:0-2745 GCA_044340815.1 Opitutales bacterium
GCTGGCGCCGATGAACTTGCCCGCCTCATCGGCCATGCGCTCGTCGATGTGCCGACCCGGCGTATCCTTGATCTCCGGGTCGGCGATGAACTTGTTCCACGGCGCGAGGTAGCCGCCGCCCGGGCCCGCCGCCCTCGGCACGTGCGGCCAGTCGACGTCGAAGCCCTGGTCGCGGGGTTCATAGGCGTCGGTCGGCGCGAGGTTGTGGCCGAGGTGCCATTTGCCGAAATGGGCTGTGGCGTAGCCGGCGGCCTTGAGCGATTCGGCCAAGGTGAAGTAGCCCGGCTTCAGCCGCGTGACGGAGTTGGCGAGGTGCACGCGGTCGGGTCCGATCACCAGACGTTTGGTCAGCTCCACCTTGGGCAGGTGGCAGGCCGGGGCGGTGATCCCGGTGCGCGCCGGATGTTGGCCCGTCAGGATGCTCGAGCGCGTCGGCGAGCAGAGGGGGCTGGCCGAGTAGGCGTTCGTCAGCCGGACGCCCCGGGCGGCCAGCCGGTCGAGGTTGGGCGTCTCGTAAAAGGTGCTCCCGAAGCACCCGAGGTCGCGCGCGCCGAGGTCGTCGGCGAGGATCAGGAGGATGTTCGGCTTGTCCGCGGCGAGGGCCGCGAGCGGGGCGAGGAGGCAGGCGAGGGAGGCGCGAGCTTTCATGGGGTGGTCCGAATCTACCCCTGCCCCCCCGGGTGGACAGACTTTTTTGCGGACGGGCTTGGCTCGGCGGCCGGCGCTCCCGCCTCAGCGAGTCGGGGTCACGACCACGTCGTCGATCTCGATGCCGGCGGCGCCGCCGCTCTGCATCCAGAGCAGCTTGCGCTTGGTGGCGTCGAAATTCGGGCGCTTCAGCGCGCGGGTCCACTTGCCGTCGACGGACATGTCCACCGTGTCGCCCCGGAAGGCGAGCCGTACCGTACGCCACTCGTTGGCCGACAGGTCGACCTGCTCGGCGGGGAAGTGCTCGTTGGTGCGGTAGGCCTTGCTGATCGGGTCGGCCTCGCGGGTGTTCTGGCGCAGCGGATGCGCGGGGTCCAGGGTGTGGGCGTCGACCTCGAGCACGACCGCGTCGCGGTTGAGGCGGACCCGCAGCATGTGGTCGCCCGAGCCGTACCCGTCGTCGCCGTCGACGAAGAGCCAGAGCATGCCGCCTTTCTCGAGGTGGCGGTAGCGGAAGGACATCGTCAGGTCCTTGCCGTCGAGGGCCAGGTAGACCATCGGCGGGTACTTGCCCCCGTTCGCGCCGCGCGTCCACATCACTCCGTCGCGGACGGACGTGTTCTTGTTCGGGATCGGCGTGAGGAACTTCTTCGGGTCGAAGCCCGCGCCGAAGTCTTCGCGGACCGTGAAGGTGTCGGGGGTCGCGCAGCCGACGAGAGCCCAGGCGGTGGCGCCGGCTGCCAGCGTGGACAGCAGCAGGGCGCGGCCGAGGGATAAGGGCGACTTCATGGGATGCCGATTTTTAGGGGGAGCGCGCCAGGGCCTCAAGGTCGCTTTCGGGCTTCCTTGCGCGCCTTGCGGTCAGGCTGCGACCTGGGTCAAGCCTGCCGGTCCCAAAGGGTCGGCGATTCCCCCGCCGTCAGCGCGAGCGGAAGACGTCGCTGGTCAGGCACTCGATGATGAGGCTGCGGAGGCCGAGGCCCTGTTCTTTGACCTTCGCGTGGATCCGGTCGACGGCGAACTCGTCGGCCGGCTCCATCAGGCGGCCCGTGGCGTAAGCGAGCAGCGAGCGGATCAGGTGGCGGGTGAACTGTTCGTCGCGCTGGTCGTGCAGGATGTCCCGGAAGCCGGCGAAGTCCCGGTAGGTCTCGCCGGAGGCGAACTCGCCCGAGGGGTCGATCTTCGGCGCCGGGCCCTTCTTCGGTTTGGCGTAGTTCACGCGCCAGCGCCCGACGGGGTCGAAGGACTCCAGGCTGAAGCCGAGCGGGTCGATCTTGCGATGGCACTCGGCGCAGGCCCGGTCGCTGCGGTGCTTGGCGAGCCGCTCGCGGATCGTGGTCGTACCGCTGACGTCGGGTTCGATGGCGGGCACGACGTCCGGCGGCGGCGGGGGCTTGAGGCCGAGGATGTTCTCGCTGACCCAGGCGCCGCGGGTGACGGGCGAGGTCTCGACGCCGTTGGCGCTGACCGTGAGCACGGCCGCCATGCCCAGCAGGCCGCCGCGATGCGGGTCGCCCTTGAGGCTGACTTTCCGGAAGCCGTCGGCCAGGCGCAGGGTCTTCTGTTCGGGCAGGTCGTAGAGTTTGGCCAGCTTCTTGTCGACGAAGCTATGGTCCGCGCGCAGGAACTGGGTCACCGGACGGTTCGACGCGAGCATGTCGCGGAAGAACAGGCGCACCTCGGTCCGCATGGACGCCGGCAGGTCCTCGGCGTAGTAGGCCCGGTTCGTCTCGCGGGGCGGCGGCATGCCGCCGAGGTCGCGCAGGTTCAGCCAGCTGTCGAGGAAGCCGTTGATGAAGCCATCGACGCGTCCGTCGGCGAGCAGGCGGTCGATCTGCCGCTTCAGCTCCGCATCGCCGGTCAGCTTGCCCGAGCCGGCCGCGGCGGACAGGACCTCGTCGGGCGGCGTCGCCCAGAGGGCGTAGGCGAGCCGGGTGGCGAGGTCGTGGGGCTGCAGGCGACGGTCGCCTTCCGCGGTGACTTCGCTCAGGTAAAGGAACGAGGGGGAGCAGAGGATGAGTTTGACCGCATCCAGCGCGGCCTGGCGCGGGGCGGCCTTTTCGGCGATCCGCTTGTCGTACATCTTGCGGATCGAGG
>JBIISU010000231.1:0-2743 GCA_044340815.1 Opitutales bacterium
TCCGGGCGCGGCCATGCTGAGGCGGCTGGTGACGTTGCCGAGGCGCTTGATGGGACCGTAGGCGAAATAGAAGGCGACGATCAGCGACAGCAGCTCGGGCAAGGTGAATCCGCCCACGGCGCCGAAGCCGATGGCGGCGGCGATGCCCACGGCGGCCGTGAGCTCGATCAAGGGCGACAGGGCTTTTTCGTAGCGCACCAGCTTGCCCTGGATCCGCAGGCCTTCCTGGCTCGCCTCGTTGAAGCGCCGCGATTCGCGCTCCTGCAGTCCATACGCCCGAATCTCGCGGGCGGACTGGAGATTCTCGACCGCGATGCTGTTCAGGTCCGAAGAGGAGACGAGCCCTTCCTGGGTGCGTCGCTGGATGCGGCGGGCGACCGAGCGGACCAGCAGCACCGCCATCGGCACGACGAGCAGGCACGCGAGGAACCAGAATCCGCCGTCATGCGAGAAGCAGACCCAGACGACGTAGGCCAACGAGAAGACCAGCGTCAGCGGCTGGACGATCAGGTCGTTGGAGACGTCGACCAGGACCAACCGGACCGAGTTGGCGTCCGTGATCAGCCGCGCCATCAGGTCGCCGACGGAATGGCGACCGAAGAAACCAAGATGCATCTGCTGCAGGCGACCGAAGACGTCGCGGCGGACCGCTTCGATGACGCGCAGGCCCGCGAGGTTGAGCAGGTAGGTCGAAAAGAACTCGCCGAGTCCGCGCAACAGCATGACCACGGGAAGGAAGGCGACCGCGAACAGCATCTCATGCCCCTTCGGCAGGTATAGGATCGCCCCACCGCCGAACCGCTCCGGCCACGACAGCAAGGGGGCCGCGCGGGCGGCGGCGTCGCCGAAGACCGCGGGCAGGACCTTGCCCATGAGGAAAGGCAAACCAAAGGCGTTGGCGGCCGCGAAGACGACGGCCGCCAGCAAGGACAAGACCAGCAGCGTACGGCTCCCCTTCAGGTAGGGCAGGTAAAGCTGGTAACGGCCTCGGAACACGCCCCCAGCGTGGCGAACGGGGAGCGAGGAGGAAACACCAAACCGAGGCTATTTCTTCTTCGGGAAGGCCACGGAGAGCGCGACGGCCAAGGCCAGGGCAAGACCGATGACCGACAGCGAGGCCTCCGTGGGAACGTGGACGCGACCCTCGTGGACGAAGAGGGACGGCACCCAGCCGGCGAACTGACCCGGGGCTTGGCCCAGGGCGGCCGCCCAAGGCAGGATCATCTTCAGGCCGATGAAGACGAGGACGAAGGCGAGGGCCGGCTTGAGGAAGCGGAAATACTGCATGAAGCCGGCGAGCGCGAAATACATGGAGCGGAGCCCCATGATCGCGAAGATGTTCGAGGTGAAGGCGACGAAGCGCTTCTCCTCGATCGGCAGGTTCGGCGGCAGGATGCCGAGGACGGCCGGGATGGAATCGATCGCGAAGATCAGGTCGGTCCCCTCGACGACGAGCAGCACCAGGAAGAGCGGGGTGAAACGCCGGACGCCGTCCTCCTTGACCCAGAACTTGTTGCCATGCAGGTGGGGCGTGAGCGGGAAGAACTTCCGGGCGACCTTCACGAAGAGGTTCTCGTCCATGCCCTTGCCCTCATGCTCGTCGCGCGACAAGGCCAGCTTGACGCCCGTGAAGAGCAGGAACGCCCCGAAGATCGGGAGCAGCCAGGTGAAGCTCTCGACGGCCGCGACGCCCGCGATGATGAAGGCCGCCCGCATGGCGACGGCGCCGATGATGCCCCAGAACAGCACGCGATGCTGGAGGTGGTCCGGGATCTTGAAGTGGGCGAAGACCAGGATGAAGATGAAGAGGTTGTCCACCGAGAGGGCCAGTTCCAGCACATAGCCGGCGGCGAACAACTGGGCGTCCTCCGGCCCGCGCCAGGCGGACAGCACGAAACCGAACGCGACCGCCAGCGAGACCCAGACGACGCACCAAGCCACCGCCTCCTTGAAGGACGGCTTATGATCGGTCTTGTTGAAGACCCCCAGGTCGAGGGCCAGCATGCAGACGACGAAGCCCAGGAAGGCGGCCCAGGCCCAAACGGGGATCACCAAGGGGGCTTCGGCGAGGACGGACGGGAGAAGGACCATGCTGAAGAACTTGACCCAATCCGGGCGGAGTCAAGCCCACCCGCCGATGCGGGCTTGCCCGCCCGCCCGGGAACCCGCTTACTCCCTCACGCGTTCCCGTAGTTCAACGGATAGAACATTGGTTTCCTAAACCGAGGATGTGGGTTCGATTCCCGCCGGGGACAGCGCGAGGCTCAACGCTTCAAACGGTAGCCTTGGATCCGGGTCGTCGGCGAACGCCGGTAGACCGCCTCGACGTCCTTCAGCTGCATCAGCACCCAGGGCGCAAGCACGCTGTCGCCGTTCTTGGTGAAGACGATGTCGTCGGCCACCTGCACGCAGGTATGCAGCCCTTCGCCTTCGTCCAGGAAGCACAGGACGTCGCCGAAACGGTAGGGTGGCTCCACGGCCTGGTAGGACCCGACCAGCCGGGCCGCCGCCTTGGCCGTGTCGAGGTAATCGTCGTTCGGGACCGCGGCGCCGAAGTTCAGGGAAGTCCAATGGCAATCGGGGAACCGCCCCTTGAGTCCCCACTCCAGCTCCGGGAAGGTGAAGACCCTCTGGCGCGCCAGGTTCGGGAAGAGATGGGTGATGTCGATCTTCTGGTCCGCCCGCCGACGGAGCATCGAACGCAGGAAGGTCAGCTGCGAGGTGTCGGTCATACCGGCGCTCC
>JBIISU010000232.1:0-2741 GCA_044340815.1 Opitutales bacterium
CTCGGCCGTCTTGGTGCTGATGTTGAGTTTGGCGGCCACCTCCTTGCTGGTGTGGCTCTTGGCAAGCAGCACGGCGATCTCGCGCTCGCGATCGGTGAGGCTGGAGCCCATCTGATCGACCCGGGTTTCGGGGCTGTTGAGGGCTTCGACCAAGGCGCGGTTATAGACTTCGCTGAACCACGACTCGCCCTCGGCGATCGCATCCATGGCCTTGCGCAGTTCGGAGAGAGGGGCGGACTTGTTCACGAAACCGCGCACCCCCTCCTTGAGCAGGCCGCGGGCCAGCTGCTTCTCGGACTTACCGGAGAAAACCAGCACGCGCAGTTCGGGCAGGGTGTTGCGTAGGCGATGGAGTACCTCGATGCCGGTGATGCCCGGGAGGAGGATGTCGAGGATCAGGATATCGGGCTTGAGGCGGAGGGCCAGTTCGACCCCCTCGGCGCCATCGGCCGTGGAGCCGATGACCTTGAACTTACCCTTGCCCTCGAGCATCTCCGTCACCAGCTCGCGGATAGCCGTCTGGTCCTCGATGATGACCACGCTTCTGGTTTTCGGGGTGGGGCTCTTCATGTTCATGCAATGTGGAGGTTGGGTGGTGTGGGTCGAACCTTAAGCCTAGGATGTCTTTGAATAGAATGCTTTATTAGTAGGGTTTTTCACCTACGCCCAAGCAGCCCTTTTAGCTTATTCGTTCGTAGGGTCAACGAGGCCTTGACGGACAAGATATCGAACCAGTCCGGCGACGTCATGCACCCCCAGTTTGCGCATCAGGTTCGAGCGGTGGTTCTCCGCCGTCTTGATGCTCAACCCGAGCCGATGGGCCACCTCCTTGCTGCTGTGGCTGCCGGCGATGAGCAAGGCGATCTCGCGTTCGCGCGGGGTGAGCTGCTCGACCAGGCGGTCGGACTGGATGCGCGGGTTCGCGAGCGCTTCCCGCACGGTCTGGCTGAAGGCTTCGTCGAACCAATTCCCGCCATGGCCGACCTTGGCCACCGCTTGGCGCAGCTCGGTCAAGGTCTGCGCCTTGTTGACGTAGCCCTGGATGCCTTCCTGGACGAGGTTGCGGATCACGTGGGCTTCCTGTCGCGCGGAGAAGACGAGGACCTTCGTCCGCGGGGAGGTCCGGCGAAGCCGCCGCAGGAATTCGATCCCGCCCATGCCCGGCATCTGGATGTCGAGCACCACGACGTCGGGGTCCAGTCGCGCCACCATCGCCAGCCCTTCGGGTCCCGAGGCGGCGGCGCCGACCACTATCGGGCCGGGTGGCCGGCCCAGGAGTTCGACGATCATCTCTCGGATGGCCGCTTGGTCTTCGACGATGACGAGCCGAGGGACCGTCGGCGTCGGTGGCGGGATCTGGGGCGCGGCGCGCCGCGGGGTGGGACGGCTGACTCGGATCTTCACGCGACGAGGACTCATGGTGATGGCGTGAGGTGTCTCTGGTTTTGCCTACTTCGATGCAATGGAAACGGTCTGGGGTTCATCATCCATGCGACACTCCCGCGCGTTCTCGTTGTTGCTGGTGCTGGTGCTTTTGGGCGGGCTTACCGCATTCGTGACCTTGCTCGTCGCGTTTGCGCCCGTCGCGTCGGCTGAGCGGACGGTGGCCGCGGAGCGGACGCGCCTGAGGCAGGATGCGGCGGCGCTTTTGGGTCTGGCGCTCGCCGAAGTCCAAGCCGCCGCCGGGGCGGATCAGGTCGCCACCTGGATGGACGGCGAGACCGCGGTCGCCTCGCGTCGCACGCTGGCGGGGCGCGAGGAGGTTCGCCTGTCCGGAGAGCGGACGCTCGATGGCATGCGTTGGCGCTGGCGATGTGAGGACATCTCCTGCGGGCACGACCTTGCCGGGGAGGCGATGGTCTCACGTCGGGCAACCCCATGGGCACGAGGGCAGGTTGCTCGCCAAGCGTTCGCCTCCGGGGCGGCGGCTTCGATTCCAGGTGTCACCGAAGCCATGGCGGGCGAGTGGGGCGATGAGGTGCTCTACCGTTCCGTGACGAACCTCCCCGCGCAGGCTGGCCGCAGTTGGGGTGGCTGGGGATTGCTCACCAATCCGACCCTGGGCGGCTGGAAGCGGGACTTGGGGTCTCCTGCGGTCTTTTCCGCGATGGTCGGCCCGGAGGTCGCGTCGGCCATGGCCCAGGCCGATTGGCGCGACGATCGCGCCGCGGGTCTGCCCATCATCCAGGCGATGGGTCCGGACCATGCCTTGCGCCATGTCGCCTCGTTGGTGGATCTGCGGTTGAGCCTTGGCTTCTTCAACGCCCGTTCGGATGGGCGCCATCGGATGCGTTTACACGTTTCGGGCTTGCTCTGGAATCCTTCGTCGGCCCCCCTGTTGGCCGAAGCAGAGGGAAGGCTCTACTTGCTCGAAGTCGTCGGCGCTCCGGAGGTGACGGTGCGTAATCTCGACAGCGGCGCCGGCTTCGTCGTCGACCTGGATGACTGTCCCGTCGGTGATTTGGGCATCTTCAACCAGTACCGGCGTGAAGCCGGGCTTTGGGCCTGGATCGACGTGGGCGATTTGGCCCGTTATGGGATGGCGCGGCGCGGCCTGCTCCCCGGTGAGTGCTACGCCTTCCTTGGGCCGTCGCCGGAGGGGCAGCCGCAGGGGCTTTCGCGGGTGCTCACCACCGAAACCTGGCGCTATGAAGCCGCTCCCCGTGCACTCAGTTGGCGGCGACCCTCGCCGCAGGTCTTCTTGCCGGGCGACCGAATCGAGATCTCCGTCCGCTTTGTCT
>JBIISU010000233.1:0-2739 GCA_044340815.1 Opitutales bacterium
CGGGGAGCCGCGCAGGACGGAGCGCACGAGCACGCCGCGCCGACCCTCGACGACCTGCGAGCGCAACAGCGGCTGGACTTCGAGGCCGAGCCAGCCGCGGACCACGCGGCCACCCGCGATGAGCTCGGTGGCCACCGTCCGGGCGGTGTTGGCGGGGATCGCGCCGCCCAGGCTGCCGATGCCGATCTCGTTGATGCCGACGATCCGGCCCTGCGTGTCGACCAGCGGGCCGCCCGAGTTGCCGCCGAAGATGACCGCGTCGTGGCCGAACCAGCGGACCAGTTCGCCGACCGACTCGCCGTCGAGGTTCATCGCGCCGACGAAGCGCGTCATGACCATGGCGTCGTTGGCGATGATGCCGAGGGTGACGGACTGCGTCAGTCCCGCCGGGCAACCCATCGAAAGGACCGTGTCGCCCGCGCGCACGCGGTCGGAATCGGCGAACTCGGCCACCGGCAAGGGCGCCTTCGACCGGCGGCGGGAAAGGTCGAGCTGGATCACCGCGACGTCGGTCATGGCGTCGGCGCCGACCAACGTCGCCGGCAGTTCCTCGCGGTCGGCGAGCCGGCACAGGAACGTCGCGCCGCGGCCGGCGACATGGTAGTTCGTGATGACGCGCCCCTGCGCGTCGATGATCGCGCCGGAACCGACGGAGTGCTGCCTGAGCATGCGGCCTTCGGAGCCATCCTCCGAGATCACCTCGATGCGCACGATGGTCGGGGACATGCGGGCGATGGCGCGCTCGACCTCGGGCCGGCGGGCGTCGTCGGCCGCGCCCAGGGAAGCGGCGAGCAGGAGCAGGGAGGCGAACAGGCGGGACATGGCGGGAAATCAGGCGCGGGCGCGCAGCGCGAAGAGCCGCAGCAGGCGCAGGAAGAATTGCTCGAGGCCGGCGAGGACCTGGTAGTTGAGTTCGAGGCGGGCGCGCGCCTCCTCCAGGAGGTCGATCGCGGCGGCGACCTGCGAGAGGCACTCGGGGTGCTGGCGTCCGGCCAGCCGGAGGCGTTCCTCCATCGCCGTGAGCAGGCGGGCGCGGATCCCGCGGCGGATCGATTCCTCGTGGGCCAGCTCGACCTCCTCCTCGTCGTCGTCGCCGGGCGGCGGCTCGGGGGCCAGCTTCAGGGCCTCCTCGGTGAACAGCTCCAGCAGGACCTCGAAACGGGCGCAGAGCGCGTAGGCGGGGATGAACAGCTCCGCGGCGCGGGGCAACGTCGGGCCCGCCAACTTGGCCAGCAGCCGGTCGAACTCGCGCAACCAGTCGGCCCAGGCGGGATCCTTGATGGCCGGGGCCTCGCCCCCGACGTGGAAGCGCAGGCAGCGGCTGAGGATCGTCGGGAGGACGCGGTAGTAGTTCGCCGTCTGCAGGACGATCAACGTGCCGGGCGGCGGCTCCTCCAGCGTCTTGAGGAAGCAATTCGCGCCCTCGGACATGAAGCGGTCGGGCTCGTGCACCAGCACGACCCGCCGGGAGGAGACCGAGGTCAGGCGGAGCGCGGCCACGACTTCCTGGGTGGACTCGATGTTGATGCGGCGCGACTTCTTGGCCGGACGGAGCACCCGGCAATCGGCGTGCGCGAGCGGGTCCGGCACGCCGAGATGGATCGCGGCCAACCGTTCCGCCGCGCGCGCGAGCACCTCGCCGTCGGCGCCGGTCAGCAAGACCGCGTGGGGCATGCGGCCCTCGGCGCGGGCGCGCAGCAGGACCTTGAGGGCCGGCAGGTCGTCGACCTCAGGCGAAGCGGGCTTGGACTTCATGCCAGATCTCCTCGGAGATGAGGTCGGGGGAGCGGTCGGCGTCGAGGACGCGGAAACGGCCGGGCTCTTCGCGGACCAGGGCGTGGTAGGAGGCGCGCACCCGGCGGTGGAACTCCTCGCCCAAGGCTTCGAAACGGTCGGAGCGCCCATGGTCGCGGAGCGAAGCGCGCCCCAGGCCGCGGGTCGGGTCGAGGTCGAGCAGGAAGGTGAGGTGCGGGCGGAGCGGCCCGCAGGCCAGGCGATTGGCGGCCTCGATGGCGGAGCGCTCGAGACCGCGCCCGCCGGACTGGTAGGCGACGGTGGAGTCGATGAAGCGGTCGCAGAGCACGACGGCGCCGGCGGCGAGCGCCGGGGCGATCACCTCCGCGACCAACTGGGCCCGACAGGCGGCGAAGAGCAAGGCCTCGGCCTCCGGCGCGATGACGGACCCCGGACGCTTGAGCACATCGCGCATCGTCTCACCCAGGGGCGTGCCGCCCGGCTCGCGCAGGCGCAGGACCCGGGAGCCGCCGGCCTCCAGCCGCTCGGCCAGACGGGCGAGCTGCGTCGATTTGCCGGCGCCTTCGCCTCCTTCCAAGGTGATGAGCTTTCCCGCGATGGGCATGACGGCCGAGGATGCCCACCGACCCCGGCAAGGCGAGAGGAGAAAAGCAGGGGCGCCCGACCAAACAAAAGACCCGGCGAGCAGCCGGGTCCGGGCGGAGCCGAGGCGGGGAGCGTCAACCTCCCGTGGGGGAAGGATTGGTCTGGGTCTCCGTCTGCACGGTACGCTGGACGGTATCGGTGAGCCGCTGGAGCGCGGCGTCGTTGGAACTGGTGCCACCGCCGGTGCTGGTGTTGGTCGGCTGGGTGGGCGGGGTGAGGGGCTTGGAGGGCGGGACCTCGGGGGGCGGCGTCGTGGTCGTGGTCGTACCGTCGGGGTTGGTCGTGGTAACCGGCGCGACGGGCGGCGGGGGCGGCGGGGCGTTGTCGGCCATGTTCTTC
>JBIISU010000234.1:0-2703 GCA_044340815.1 Opitutales bacterium
ACTTCGGCATCCATGAGCCGGTGGACCACAGCGTGATCGGGTTGCTCAAGCACCCGTTCAAGCCGACCTCGATCGGTTTCGGCGAAGGCCCGGAACGTGCGCCGACCCCCGAGAAATCCGGGTCGCCGGAAAGTTGAAACTTGGAAGTCGGGCCCGGCGGCGTTTTGCTGGGGAGGTGTCCGCCACCCACGCATCGTCCGACCGAGGCTTTCGCTTCCTGCAAGGCTGGGGCCTCGGCGTCGCGGTCTTGACCTTGGCCACCGGTATCTGGCTGACCGTGGAGGGCGCCCAGGTCTTCCTCGGCGCCGTCGCCGACCCCTTCGACCGCAAGGTCTTCGCCGCCCTTGCCCTTGGGCTCCCCGGCTGCATCTGCGGAGCGGGCACCGCTGGGCTGGCCGGAAAGGGGCGTCCGTGGGATGCCTTCCGGGTCACCGCGGTGGTCCTCGCCGCGCTCAACCTGGCCACGATCGGCGCGTGGGGCGTGCTCCACCTCATGAAAAGCGGGGCCATCCGCTTCTGACATGGCCGCCCCGCTCATCCTCGTGACCCGCGGGAGTCCGCTGGCCCTGCAGCAGACGCGCGATGCCGCCGCCCGCCTGGAGGCCGCGCTGGGAGTGACCACCGAGGTGCGCATCCTCACCACGACCGGCGACCGCCAGGCGGCCTGGTCGCTCGAGAAGCAAGGTGGCAAGGGTCTCTTCACCGCCGAGCTGGAACAGGCTTTGCTCCGCGGCGAGGCCGACCTCGCGGTGCATAGTTCCAAGGACCTCCCGACCGAGATGCCCGCGGGCCTGGAAATCGCCGCCTGCCTGCCGCGTCAGGACGCCCGCGACGTGCTGGTGCGCCGCGCCGACGTGCCCACGCCGCGCCGCATCGCCACGGGCAGCCCGCGCCGCCGCGCCCAAGGTCGCCTGACCTTCCCCGACGCCGAGTGGACCGAGCTGCGCGGCAACGTCGACACCCGGCTCAAGAAACTCGCCCAAGGCGACGCCGACGCCTCCTACCTCGCGGCCTCCGGCCTGGATCGGCTCGGGATCGCCGCTTGGGACGGCCTCGCCTTCGAACGCGTCGACCTCGCGCGCATGGTGCCCGCCGCCGGCCAAGGGGCCGTCGCGCTGCAGTGCCGTGCCGGCGAATCCGCGCGCTTCGCGGCCGCCGGCTGCGCGCGCACCACCTTCTCGGTCACGGTCGAACGCCTCTTCCTCGCCAAGCTCGGCGAAGGGTGCCACACGGCCTTCGCGTGCCACCACGCGGCGGGACGCGTGCACCTCTTCCGCGATGACTTCGGCCGTCGGGACGTCGACTTCCCCGCCACGGACCTGCCGTCCGCCGACGTCCTCGCCGAC
The DNA here is from genome assembly GCA_044340815.1 of Opitutales bacterium. Lineage (GTDB taxonomy): Bacteria > Verrucomicrobiota > Verrucomicrobiia > Opitutales > UBA953 > UBA953. The sequence goes on from JBIISU010000234.1 coordinate 1,347, forward strand.
CGCATCCTCCGCGACCTCCGCCTCCGCCCATGAGCAAACTTCCTCTCCGCGACCGCCTGGTCGTCCTGACGCGCCCCGAAGGCCGCGGCGCCGAATGGAAATCCACCTTGGCCGACGCGGGGGCCGCCGTCATCGAACTCCCGCTGCTCGAGATCTCGTTCGAACCGGACGAGGACATCCTCAACGACGTGCTCGACACGATGGGCGAGTACGACTGGATCGTCTTCACCAGCGCGAACGGTGTCCGCGGCTTCTTCGACCGTTTCTTCCAGCGCTTCTCGGATATCCGCTCGATCGGCGGCGTCCGCTTCGCCTGCGTCGGGCCGGCCACCGAGAAGGCCCTCCGTGCCTACCACCTCGACGCCGACCTCGTCGCGGCGCAGCCGGATGCGGTCGCGCTGGGTCGCGAACTGATGACGAAGTACAACGTGGAGAACCAGAAGCTGGTCATCGCCACGGGCAACCTCGCCGGGACCGAACTACCCCGCCTGCTGATGGAAGAGGGCCTCGCGATCGTCGACATCCTGAAAGTCTACTCGACGGACCAGAAGTCCGTCGCCGAAGCCCCGGAGGCCGCGGAGTTCCGGCGCCGTGGCGCGGATGTGATCGTCTTCGCCAGCCCCTCCGCGGTGGAATCGTTCATGCACCAGGCCGCCTCGCTGCGGCCGGACGTCGGTGCGCGCCAGCCGAAGGTCGTCGCGGTCGGGCCGACGACGGCCGACGCCGTGCGCCGCGCCGGCATCCCGCTCGCGGGCACCGCCGCGGCCCCGACGGCCAAGGCGATCCGAGAAGCGATCATCGAAGCGCTCGGATGATCGGCGGAATCACCATCAAGGTCTGCGGGATCACCCGCGCCGCCGACGTCGCGATGCTCCGGGCCTACGGGGCCGACTTCCTGGGCGTGAACGTCTGGCCGGGTTCGCCGCGCTGCGTACCCGCGGCGACGCGACCCGCCCTCCTGCGGGAGATCCCCGCCGCCGCGCGGGTGGCGGTGACGGTCAACCCGACGCCGGCGGAGTGCCGGGCGCTGCTCACCGAGGGCTTCGCGGTCGTCCAAGCGCACTTCGATCCCCTGCTCAAGGAATGCGACCCCGCGGCGCTGGCCCGCGAGGTCGGGCCGACGCGGCTGTGGTTGGCGCCGAAGTTGGCGAACGGGGCCGCCTTCCCCGCGGAGTTGCTCAGCCTGAGCACGACTTTCGTCCACGATGCGCACGCCAAGGGCGCCTTCGGGGGCACCGGAAAAACGGGCGACTGGGACCGCTTCAAGGGCCTGGTCTCCGCCCATCCCGGCCATGATTGGGTCCTGGCCGGCGGTCTGGGCCCGACCAATGTCGCTACGGCGATCCAGGCCGGGGCC
>JBIISU010000235.1:0-2682 GCA_044340815.1 Opitutales bacterium
AGCTGTCCCTGGATTCGATGGACTTCCTGGACATCGTCATGGAGCTCCGCAAGAAGCACGGCATCGAAGTGCCGGAGGCCGATTACGTGCAGCTGGCCTCCTTGGACTCCTGCGCCGAATACCTGCTGCCGAAGTTCCTGGCCAAGGGCGCCAAGTAAGCCCCGGCCCGGCGGAACTCCCGGAAGCCCCCGGTGTTCTAGATTTGCCCCCCGACCATAGGGTCGGCACCCTACCCTCGTGAGACCCCTCCTCGCCCTCCTGCTGCTCGCCGCCGCCCTCGCCCCGGCCGAGACCATCCAACTGCGCAAGAACGGCAACGTGGTCAGTTTCGAGTACATCACGCAGGACGAGGAGACGATCACCGTCCAGCTCCCGGGCAAGGACACCGTCCTGACCTACAAGTGGGAGGACCTCGACCAAGATTGGGTCAAGAAGAACCAGCCCAAGGTCTGGGCCGAGCGCCAGCTGCTCATCAAACCGGAGGAGGCGCCGGACAAGAAGATGGAGAAGGAAAAGGAGGCCGAGTCCGACCCCTTCGCCAAGGAGTTGCCCCCGGCTGACCTGAAGACCTTGGTCAAGAACCTGGCGGCCGCCATGACGGACGGCCTGAAAGGCATCCCGATGGCCTCCGTCGAGCCCCTCTGCAAGGAAGCCGACATCGACGAAAGCGCCTTCTGGAAAGCCTACGACGACCTGAAGAAGGCCGGCCGGGTCGTCGGCGCGGCCAAGCCCGCCGAGGGCGCCGCGAAGGCCGAGGCTCCGGCGGAGATGGAAAAACCCGAGAAGGAGACGCCCAAGCGGACCGCCGCGAAGACGGCCGCGGGCAAAGCCGGCGCCGCCACCCGGGCGCGGGAAACCCAGGTGAGCGCCCAGCGTTCCGCGGAGAACAAGGCCCGCGAAGAAGCCGTGAAGAAGGACCTCGAGAACGATGTCCGCGCCTTCAACGGCCTCGGCTATTTCCGCATGCTCACGGAAAACGGCCCGCGGGCCCGACTGACCTGGGCCATGTTGCGCCGGGCGGCGGAGGATCGCCGGATCTTGGTCGCCAGCCTGCGCAAGTACGAAGCCCAGGCGGGCCAGATTGCGGAGAAGGCGGACATCAAGGACAAGGGCGAGGCCCTGTCGCTCAAGAAGACCATCGCCAATGCGGCCGATTCGCTGGAGAAGGTGACCCGGGAATCGACGACCATGGAAGGCCGGCTCCAGAGCGACTGCCAGTCGTTGCTGCTGAAGATCACCCCGGCCCTGGGCAAGTAGCCCCGGACCACCCCCAAAAGGACCGGCCGCCTTCGCGAGAAGACGGCCGGTGTTTTAATGGTGGAGCCTATCGGGCTTGAACCGACGACCTCTTGCATGCCATGCAAGCGCTCTACCAACTGAGCTAAGGCCCCTTGAAAAGGGAAAATAAGCAAAGATGCGGGCGGGGTGAGGGTCAACGCTTTTTTCCGGCCGGCGCCCAATAACACGTTGCCAAGGCACATTCCTGCCATTGCCTTCGTTTTGTGGAAGAATCCGCCGACACCCCCCCGCCGCCCGAACCGGGCGCCTCCCGGGGGCTACGCGTCGAATCTGAGTTCATCGAGAGCCTTCCGGTCGCCCATTGGGAGGGCGACATCGTGCTGGTGGAGTCCGTCCAGGCCGCGGAGAAGGCCGTCGCGCAGCTGACCAAGGAGCGGGTGCTCGGCTTCGACACGGAGACGCGTCCGGTCTTCGGCCGCCCTTCCTACATCTTCAAGGTCCGCGACCGGGCTGGCCGCGCCGACAAGGTCGTCGCGGCGGAGAGCAAGGCGAGCCGCGAACTCGGGCACCTGATGCGCGGCAAGAGCATCGAGGAATCCTACCTCTGGGTGAACGGCAAAGCCTCCTTCCCCGGACAGTACGTCCGCGCCGGGGACACCATCGAGATCGAGCCGCCGAAGAACCTCCCCGCGATCCTGCAGCTCGCCGGCGAACACTGCGTCTACATCTTCCGCCTGCACGGCCCGATGCGCCAGCCGCTGCTCCACTGCGGCGGCCTCGCCCCGGTCTTCCCGCTCCTCTGCAATCCGCGCCAGGCCAAGGTCGGCGTGGCCGTGCGCGACGACGTCAAGAACCTCCAGGCGCGCGCGCCCTTCGACAGCCGCGGCTTCATCGACATCGCCGACTTCACCAAGAAGGCGGGCATCGAGAACACGGGCCTGCGCGCCCTCGCCGCCCATTACCTCAACCGGCAGATGAAGAAGTCCAAGAAGGTCCAGACTTCCCACTGGGACGAGGAGCTCCAGGACAACCAGATCCAGTACGCGGCCAACGACGCCTGGTACAGCCGCGAGCTCTTCCTCGAGCTCGAGAAGCGCGGCATCGCCCCGCGCTTCGAATAGACGGGGCGCGCGGACACCCATGGACGCCACCGACCAAGCCCGTAAGCTCGGATTGGAAGGCACCCGGCGACACGTCTTCCTCTGCGTGAAGTCGTCCGACCAGGCCTGCTGCGGGGGTGAGCGGGCGGCGCAGTCCTGGGACTTCCTCAAGGCCCGGCTCAAGGAACTGGGGCTGTCCGAACAGGGCGGCGTGCAACGCACCAAGGCGGACTGCCTGCGCGTCTGCGTGCAAGGGCCGATCGCGGTGGTCTACCCGGAAGGCGTGTGGTATCGCGACTGCACGCCGGCGAACCTCGAGCGCATCATCCAGGAGCATCTGCTC
>JBIISU010000236.1:0-2676 GCA_044340815.1 Opitutales bacterium
CAAGGCCGCCGCGGACCTCGCCGCCGCCAACCTGGCCGCGGCGACCCAGGCGCAGGAGTCGATCCGCTCCTTCCGCGGTTACCTCACTTTCCGCCGCACCGCCGGTCTGGTGGACGCCGAGGCCGCCTTGACCAGCGCCGCAGCCATCCGCCGCCGCTCCCTGGACGCCATCGCCGCCGCGGAGGCCGCGGTGCCCCGTTCCCGCGATGAGCTCGTCCGCCGGACGGCCGCGGCCGCCGACTTCCGCCGGAAGCTCGCGGAGCTCGGCGCCGAGGTCGCGAAGAACGAACAAGGGGTCGGCCCGCTCACGACCGAGCGCGACGAATTGACGAAGACCCGCTCCGCCCAGCTCAAGGAGTACGCCCGCCTGCAGGCCCGCCCGGCCCTCGTGGAGAAGGAGCTCGAGGCCAAGTCCACCCCGCTGCGCGAGCCGCTCAAGGTCGCGCAGGAAGCGCTCAAGCCGCTGGAAGCCTCCTTGGCCGAGGTCCGTGCCCGGCTCGCCGTCGCACTCAAGCCCGTCGAAGCCAAGCGGGCGGAGGTCGCCGCCGCGACCACGAAGCTGGCGGCGGCCCGCCAGGCTGCCGCCGCGGCCGAGAAGGCCCACGCCGCCTTGGTCCGCGAGCTGCCCGAGCGCGCGCGCACCCTCGAGGAACTGGCCCGTTCGCTTGCCGAACTCCAGCCGCAGGTCGAGCCGCTCAAGGCCAAGGTCAAGGCGAGCGAGGCCCAGTACCTCGCGATGCTGCCGAAGCCCTGAGGGTCCACCCCGCGGCCCCGCTTTCCCCTCGAAATCGTCCCTGCGGGCCGTACGGTGTCCCCATGTCGCCCCGCCGTCTGCTGCTCGCCTGCTGCCTGTTCCTGGGGCTGTCGGCGGCGGAGCCCGCCAAGCCGAACGTGCTCCTCATCGTGGCCGACGACATGGGGTGGGCCGACGTTTCCTGGCACGGCGGCCGCTTCCGGACGCCGCGGATGGCGGAGCTGCTCAAGACCTCCGTCGAACTCGATCGCCATTACGTCCAGCCGGTGTGCACGCCGACCCGCACGGCCTTGCTTTCCGGCCGCTGGACCAGCCGCTTTGGTCCCCATGTGCTCGGCCCCACCAACCTGCGGGCGTTCCCGGAGGGCACCTTCACGCTGGCCGCCGCGATGAAGTCCGCCGGCTACCGCACGGCCATCGCCGGCAAGTGGCATCTCGGCGGCAAGTTCGAGTGGGGTCCGCGCCGCTACGGCTTCGACGAGTCCTACGGCTTCCTGACGGGCGCGGTCGACCCGTGGACGCACAAGTACCGCAAAGGCGACCTCGAGGAGACCTGGAACCGCAACGACGTCTTGGTGAAGGAGGAGGGCAACGCGACCGAGCTCATCGCCGCGGAGGCCGAGCGGCAGATCCGCGCCCAGCGCGGCCCGTGGTTCGTCTATGTGCCCTTCGGCGCCGTGCACATCCCCATCGACGCCCCGAAGGAGTATTTCCAGGCCTATGACGGCGTCCGCTTCAGCCCGGACCCCGCGAAGGACGACTCCGTGCGCCGCTACGCCGCGTTCGTGACCCAGCTCGACGCCAAGGTCGGCCAACTGGTCGACGCGCTTAAGGCGACCGGCCAGCTGGAGAATACGTTGATCATCTTCACCTCGGACAACGGCGGCATCGAGGGCGGGGGCAATCCCTACGTCGGGACCACGAAGGGTAGCCCGGCCGTCACGACCAACGCGCCCCTGCGCGGCTGGAAGAACCAGCCCTACGAGGGCGGGATGCGCGTGAACGCCTTCGTGAGCTGGCCTGGGCGCCTGCCGCCCGGCAAGTGCGTCGCCCCGCTGCATGCGGCCGATTGGATGCCGACGCTCTGCCGGCTGGTCGGGGCATCGGTCCCCGCCGACGTGAAGTTCGACGGCTTGGACCGCTGGCCGGTCCTGTCCGGGGCCGAGCCACAGCCCGCCCCGCGGACGATCTACGTGCCCCATCACCAGCGTTCCGCGGTCTTCTTCGGCGATTGGAAGCTGATCGCCCCGCACGGCAATCCCCAGGGCAAGGCCGAACTCTACGACCTCGCCACGGACCCCTACGAACGACGCGACCTCGCCGCGGAGCAGCCCGCCAAGCTCGCCGAGATGCGCGCCCGCTTCGTCGCCCTCAAGGCCGGCGATCTCCCGGCGATTCCCGCCGGCGCCCAACTCAACGGAACCTCCCACAAATGAAGACCCTCCCGCTCCTCCTCCTGTGCCTCCTCGCCGGCCGTGCCGCCGCCGCGGACGTGCCCGGGCCCGTGACCGCGCCGCCCGCCGCCCTGGGCCTCGCGCCCTTTTACAAGAAATATGTCAGCGCCGGCGGGCTGCCCATCGTCGCCTCGGGGGCGGTCGACGACCACGCCCTGCTCGAGGTCGCGTACCTCGCCAACCTTATGCTGGCGAAGCGGCCCGACGTCCGCGCCGCCATGATCGCGAACGGCTCGCGGGTCATCATCATGGGCCGGGCCGAGTTCACGACCGACATCCCCGAATACGCGCACATGAAGCCCAAGGAATATTGGGACGCCCGGGCCCGCGGGCTGGGCGGCTCCGAGACCGACCCGGTCTGCTCCTGCTCCGAGGAGAACGTCCTGGCCTTTCCGGGCGATCCCTATGCGGCGGAGAACATCTTCATCCACGAGTTCGCCCACAATATCCACCTACGCGGCATGCTCA
>JBIISU010000237.1:0-2675 GCA_044340815.1 Opitutales bacterium
TGGAGCTCCACTTGTTCCTGGATTTAGGTGGGCGGTACGTTGCCACGGCTCGGACGAGGCCGGTCGGGTCGCACCTCCCGTATATTATGTTCGTAGGGAAGGGAGGCTGCCGCGGGTGTCGAACACTGCAGGGGATGGTCAACTTAGCACCGTCGCCCGTGAAAAGCAAGTCGCCGGGCAAATCGGGGTAGATTTCAAGTCGTCACCGAGGTAGGAAAACGCATGCGCTACCCCCGCTTCCTGATCGTCTCCCTGGTTTTCGCCGGCGCGCTCCTTGCCCGCGAGACGCAACCCCTGCCGCCCGGCGTCCCCGCCGATTACGTGGGCCACCTCGCGCCGGAGCCCAAGGGCTTGTTGCTCAAGACCGGCGACCGTTACGCGATCTGCGGCGATTCCATCACCGAGCAGAAGATGTACAGCCGGCTGCTCGAGGCGTACCTCGCCGCCGCGCGTCCCGACCTCCAGGTGGAATGCCGCCAGTACGGTTGGAGCGGGGAGACCGCCGGCGGATTCTTCGGGCGCATGAAGAACGATGTGCTGCGCTTCCGTCCGACCATCGCCTCCACCTGCTACGGCATGAACGACTTCCGCTACGTGCCGTTCGAGAAGTCGATTGGCGAGGACTATCGCAAGAACCAGACCAAGGTCGTACAGGCCTTCAAGGCCGCCGGCGCCCGCGTCGTGCTCGGTTCCTCCGGCACCATCCACTCCGTCCCGCCGTGGGTGAAGTCGGCCCGCGGCACCTGGGAGACCCTTAACCTGGCGCTCCTGCAGTTCCGCAACATCAACATCGAGGTGGCCGAGGCCGAGCAGGTGACCTTCGCCGATGTCTACTGGCCGATGCTCGCCAAGGGCTTCGAGACCCGCGCGAAGTACGGCGACGCCTTCAAGCTCGAGGGTGGCGATGGCGTCCACCCTGGCTGGGCCGGACACGTGATGATGGCGGCCGCCTACCTCAAGGCCCTCGGCCTGGATGGCGATCTAGGCACGGTCGAGGTCGATTTGACCGCCCGGACCGCGAAGGGCTCCGCGGGCCAACGTATCGTCCCGGGGCAGGGCGATGCCCTCACGCTGATCAGCGACCGGATCCCGTGCGTCTTCGAGGCTGGGGATGTCGCCAAGGATGGCACGATCGCCGCCGGTCTGGCGTTGGCCGACTTCCATCAGCGCTTCAACCGGCTGACGCTGAAGGTGAAGGGTGCTCAGACCGCCCAGGTCAAGGTGACGTGGGGCGGGCAGTCGAAGGTCTTCGAGCGCGCCGCCTTGGAGGCGGGGGTGAACCTCGCCGCCGAGTTCCCCCAAGGCCCGCTCAAGCCCGCCTTCGACAAAATCTGGAAGGCCGTCGGCGATAAGCAGGCCTTCGAGACCCGGCAGATCAAGACGCTCTTCCGCAGCCCCGAGGCCAAGAAGGACATGGAAGCCGTCGTGAAGTCCTCCGAACTCGAGCACGCCAAAATGGTCGCCGCGCTCAAGGCCGCCTACGCGCCGGCTGAGACCTCCCTCCTGCTCGAAGAAGTCCGCTGAGCGACTCCCCCAAAGAAACGGGCCGCACTCGCGTGCGGCCCGGGCTATGGCTAGCCAACAACGAAACTCTTATTCGGCCGAGACGTTCTCGCCCGCGCCGGAGGCGAGGGTCATGCCGCCGACGACCTGGACCTTCTCGAGGATGATCTTCTGGAGTTCCTCGAGGACCTTCGGGTTCTTCAGCAGGTAATCCTTGGCGGCTTCGCGGCCTTGGCCGATCAGCTGGCCGTTGTAGGCGATCCAGGCGCCCTTCTTCTCGAGGATCTTATGCTCGATGCCGAGGTCGAGGACCGAGCCCGTGCGGGAGATGCCTTCGGTGTACATGATGTCGAATTCGCACTCGGTGAAGGGCGGGGCGACCTTGTTCTTCACGACCTTCACCTTGGTGCGGTTGCCGATGACCTTGCCGGAAGGCTCCTTGATCTGGCCGATGCGGCGGATATCGATGCGGACGGAGGAGAAGAACTTGAGGGCGCGGCCACCGGGGGTGGTCTCGGGGCTGCCGAACATCACGCCGATCTTCTCGCGGATCTGGTTGGTGAAGATCACCACACAGTTCGTGCGGCTGATGGCGGCCGTCAGGCGGCGCATGGCCTGGCTCATCATGCGGGCCTGGACGCCCACGGTGGAGTCGCCCATCTGGCCGTCGAGCTCCTGCTTGGAGACGAGGGCGGCGACCGAGTCGATGACGATGACGTCGACCGCGCCGGAGCGGATGAGGGTCTCGGCGATGTTGAGGGCGTCTTCGCCGGATTCGGGCTGGGAAACCAGGAGGTTGTCGAGGTCGACGCCGACGACCTTGGAGTAGCGGGGGTCGAGGGCGTGTTCGACGTCCACGAAGACGGCGTTGCCGCCCTGGCGCTGGATCTCGGCGATGATGGAGAGACAGAGGGTCGTCTTACCGGAGGACTCCGGTCCGAAGATTTCGACGATGCGACCGCGGGGCAGGCCGCCGACCCCGAGGGCCAGGTCGATGGCGACGGAGCCGGTCGAGACGGTCGAGACCGCCATCTTGGTGGCGTCGCCCATGCGCATCAGGGTGCCGTCGCCGTACTGCTTGTTGATCGCCGAGAGGGCGAGGTCGAGGGTCTTGCGTTCGGCGGCCTGAACGTTGGCTTTCTCCTTGGCGGAGGTTTCCTTGGCGGTGGTTT
>JBIISU010000238.1:0-2667 GCA_044340815.1 Opitutales bacterium
CCCCGGGAGGAATGTCGCGCGGCCCCACTCGAGCAGGCCCCACGCGCCCGCGAGCCCGAGCATCGCGAGCAGCCGCGCCGGCAGGCCGGCCTCGCCGACGGCCGGCAGGATCCAGCGGAGGGCCAGCAGCCAAGTCCACGGGTACAGCGCGCAATAGGCCGTCAGGCCGACGAGGCCCAGCCAGCCGAGCGGCGGGTACACGTGGCGCAGCCACGCGAGGAGCGCGACCCACAGCACCCAGCTCGTGACGAACGCGGCGCGGCGCCAAAGGCGGAAGTCCGGCGCCTCCGCCGCGGCGAGCGCGGCGGGGATCAGCGCGAAGAACGCGACGAACGGGTGCCCCAGCGGCGGGAACGAGCACAGCAGGAGGACCGCGCTCAGGCCCAACCCGAGCCAGGCCGCGCGCCCGCCCACCGGCGCCGGGCTCGCGTCCGGTCCGGTCATTCCGAGATGACTTGGGCGACTTCCCAGCCCTCGTCGCGCACGAGCGGTTCCGCCTTCTTCCACTTCAGCTCCTGGCTTTCCGGGCCCTTGGTGATGCGGACGATGGCGTTGCGGCCGATCTTCGGCAGTTCGCGGCGGAAGGGGGCGTGCTTGATCGGCTCCGCGTCCGGCGCCGTCGCGGGGGACTTCACCGCGTCGAGGGTGCCGGGCTCGGCCGGACCGCTCGCCACGGCCTGCCCTTGGGCGCGGCGCATCAGGGCCTCCAGCGCCTCCATCGAGGACGCGAGGCGGAAGAGCTTGCGGCAGACGTCCTCGCGGAGCTGGCCCATGAGGTCGGAGAAGGCCCGGTAGGCCTCCGTCTTGTACTCGTTGAGCGGGTCCTTCTGGGCGTAGCTGCGGAGGTTCACCGCGCGGCGCAGCTCGTCCATGTCCGTCAGGTGGTTCTGCCAGTTGCGGTCGATGGCCTGCAGCAGGACGTGGCGCTCGATGTAGGCGATGACTTCGGCCGGCTCATGGCCCTCGCGGCTGGCGTGCAGGTCCATGACCTTGCGAAGGGCGAACTCGGCGGCCTGGGGCAGGGTGCGGCCCTGGAGGTCGGCGGCCTCGAGGCGCAGGTGGAAGCAACCCGCGTACCAGCTCGTGAAGGCGTTGACGCCCTGGGCGGTCGGGGCGGCCGCGCCCTCCGGGTAGGCCTGGGCGAGGCGTTCCTCGATCTCCTCGGCGAGCACGTCGCGGATGGCCTCGCGCGAATCCGCGGCGGCGAGGGTGCGGTTGCGCAGCGCGTAGACGATCTGGCGCTGGCGGTTCAGCACGTCGTCGTACTGCAGCAGGCGCTTGCGCATCGAGTAGTTCTGGCCTTCGACGCGCTTCTGGGCGGTGCCGATCGAGCGGTTGAGGAGCGGGTGCTCCAGCGGTTCGCCTTCCTTGAAGGACTTCTCGAGGAGCGAGGAGATGATGCCGGCGTTGGAGAACAGCCGCATCAGGTCGTCCTCCAGCGCGATGAGGAAGCGGGAGCGGCCCGGGTCGCCCTGGCGCGAGCAGCGGCCGCGCAGCTGGCGGTCGACGCGGCGGGATTCGTGGCGCTCCGTCCCGAGGACGTAGAGGCCGCCCAGTTCGCGCACGCCCTCGCCGAGCCGGATGTCGGTGCCGCGGCCGGCCATGTTCGTGGCGATGGTCACCGCGCCGCGCTGGCCCGCGAGCGAGACGATCTCCGCCTCCTGCTCGTGGTGCTTGGCGTTGAGGACCTTGTGGGGCACCTTGGCCATCGTCAGCATGCGGCTGAGCGTCTCGGAGGCCTCGACGGAGGCGGTGCCGACGAGCACGGGCTGCCCGCGCCGGTGGGCGTCGGCGACTTCCTTGATCGCGAAGGCGTACTTCTCGCGGCGGGTCTTGAAGACGATGTCGTTGTCGTCGACGCGGATGCACGGGCGGTGCGTCGGGATGGCGACGACGGAGAGGCGGTAGATGTCGTTGAACTCGGAGGCCTCGGTCTCGGCCGTGCCGGTCATGCCCGCCAGCTTCTCGTACATGCGGAAGTAGTTCTGGATCGTGATCGTCGCGTAGGTCTTGTTCTCCTTCTCGAGCGGCACGTTCTCCTTGGTCTCCACGGCCTGGTGCAGGCCGTCGTTCCAGCGGCGGCCCTCCATGATGCGGCCGGTGTTCTCGTCGACGATCTTCACCTTGTTCTCGACGACGACGTAGTGGCGGTCGCGCTCGTAGAGCGCGTAGGCCTTGAGCAGCTGGCCGATCGCGTGGATGTCCTCGGAGACGCGCGCGTACGCGTCCTCGGACTGGGCGCGGAGTTCGGCGCGGCGCTCGGGGGTCAGGGACTCGTCCTTGTCGAGCTCGACGAAGCGCGTGGGGAGGTCGGGCAGCACGAACGCGTCCGGCTGGCCCGGGCGCAGCGTGTCGCGGCCCAGCTGGGTGAGGTCGGACTCGTGGTTGCGCTCGCTGACGGCGAAGTAGAGGCGCTCCTTGAGGTGGTAGCGGCGATCCTTCTCGACCTCGGAGGCGAGCACGCCCTCGTGCTTCTCGAGCAGCTTGCGCCAGCGGCCGTTCTCCATGAGCCGGAGGAAGACGCGGTTGCGCGGCATGCCATGGGCGGCGAGCCAGAGCTTGTCGAGCGTGTCGGTCGTCGGGTCCTTGCCTTCGGGCAGGGCGCCGAGTTCGGCGGAGGCCTCGTTGACGATGCGGGTGACGAGGCGCATCTGGTGGTCGACCAAC
>JBIISU010000239.1:0-2655 GCA_044340815.1 Opitutales bacterium
AGTTGACGTCGATCTCCGGGTTCTTGTTGGAGCCCTTGTTGATCTCGAAGAGGAAGCGCGTCTTGATGGTGTTGTCGACCATCGCGGCGACCTGCGTGATCTCGGTCGGCAGCTCGAGCGTGAGCTCGTCCTGGCGGGTGAAGTGGGGCGGCAGCGGGGCCTCCAGGAACTCGCAGCCGTAGATCCCGTCCACGTGCGCGGCGAGCGCGGTGCCGCGGATCATCTCGGCCAGGCCGGTGCTGATCACGTAGTGCTCCAAGGCGACCTCGACGTTGTGCTTGCGCCCGAGGTCGCGGACGAAGTCCTTGAGGGCGGGGAAGAACGCGGGCAGGCCGGGGCAGAGTTCGATCTCGGCGCCGAGCTCGCGCAGGCGGCGGTTGGTCAGGCCCTTCATGGCGCCGGACTTCACGTAGCTGAGCAGGTGGTTGAGGTAGACCGAGTCCTTGGAGGTGCGGATACCCTTGCGGGCGTACAGCGCCGGCAGCTGGTTGGTCTCCTTCCAGAAGAGCTCCTCGTCGACGCCGAAGGCCTTGAACAAGGGCGTCTGCATGTAGCCCGGGCAGAGCGTCTTGTCGAAATCCCAGACGCAGGCGAGCACGTGGCTTCCTCGTAGGGCGGGTTCCTGGGGCTGCATGTCGGGCGAAGGGAGAGGTGGGGGCGAAAGGTCGTGCTTGCGGCGGGCGTCCGACCGCACTCCATTGATTAACCGAGGGACCTGCCCTGTCAAAGTCCCGTTTGCCCGAATCCCGCCATGACCGACGCCCCCCTTCGCCCCGATATGTCCGGGTTCCGCCGCCGACTGACGGAGCTGGAGGGGCTGCTGGCCGACCCGGCGACGTTCGGGGATAGCCGCCGCGCCGCCGCCCTGGGGGCCGAACTCCGCTTCACGTCCAAGGCGGTCAAGGCCGACGAGACGTTGGTCGGGCTGGAGAAGGAGCTCGCCGAATCCCAAGCCCTGCTGACGGAGAGCGACGGCGAGATGCGGGCGATGGCCGAGGAGGAGGTCCGCCGGCTGACCCCCGCGGTCGAGGCCGCCCGCGAACAGCTGATCCGGGCCATCCTCCCGCCCAATCCCGACGACTCCCGCAACGCGATGGTCGAGATCCGGGCCGGCACGGGCGGCGACGAGGCTTCCCTGTTCGCGGCCGACCTGCTCCGCGCCTACACCCGGTTCGCCGAACGCAAGGGCTGGAAGTGCGAGCTGATGTCCCTGGCCCAATCGGACCTCGGCGGGGTCCGCGAGGCGGTCCTGCTGATCGAAGGCGAGGGCGCCACGGCCCTGCTCCGCCACGAGGCCGGCGTCCACCGCGTGCAGCGCGTGCCGGCCACCGAGGCCTCCGGCCGCGTCCATACGTCGGCCGCCACCGTCGCCGTCCTGGCCGAGGCCGAGGAGGCCGAGGTCGTGCTCAAGCCCGAGGACCTCGAGATGACGGTCGCCCGCGCCTCGGGCGCCGGCGGCCAGCACGTCAACAAGACGGAATCGGCCGTGCAGATCATCCACAAGCCGACCGGCCTGATGGTCTACTGCGCCGACGAACGTTCGCAGCTGCGCAACCGCCAGAAGGCCCTGCGCGTGCTGCGCTCCCGCCTGCTCGACCAGACCCGCGCGAAGGAACGCGAGCAACGCGCCGACGCGCGCAAGAACATGATCGGCTCGGGCGACCGCTCGGAGCGCATCCGGACCTACAACTTCCCGCAGAACCGCATCACGGACCACCGCATCGACCTGACCGTGCACGGCATCGAGCAGATCCTCGAGGGCGAGCTGGACGAGCTGGTTGACGCGCTCTACGAGGCCGACCTCCGCAGCCGCGCCGAGGCGATCACTCGTCCCGGAGCGTGAGGACCCCGGCCTGACCGTCGCTGCGGAACTTGCCGGCGGCGACCTGACCGTCGTCGAGCTGGGCGTCGACCGCCGCGAGGATGCGGGTCGTCGAACCGCCGGCCTCGCCGGGGACGAAGACGAGGGCGGGCTTGCCCTTGCCCGCGGCGGTGAAGCGCCAGGCGCCGGCGACGCCGCACTTGCCGAGGGGCGCCGCCGTGGCGGCCGCGAACCCGTAGGGCTGGAGCGACTCGGGCACTTGGGCGAAGTCGAAATCCGCCGGCCAGGCGCCCTTCTCGGCGCGATACTGCAGGAGGGGGGCGCGGGCGGCCCGGAAGACGGTGCTGACGCCTTCGGCGGCCAGGGTGTCCTTGCCGGTCAGCACGAAGGCGCCGACGAGCGCGAGCGCGAGGCCGAGGACCGCGCAGACCGTGACATGGTACCACAGCGGTGACGTGGGAGCCTGGAGGATCTTGGGCGGGGTGTCGGCCATGAGGAAGAACCTAGGTTGCCGAACAGGGCGAAACCTTCAAGCCCGGACCCGGCCATTTTGCTTCTTGGAGGGACGGCGTTTCGCGCCTTGATGAAGGCGGATGGACTCCGCCCACCTCGAACGCTTCGCCGGCATCGGCCGCCTCTACGGGCGCGCCGGGATGGAGCGCCTCGCCGGCGCCTCGTTCATGATTGTCGGCCTCGGGGGCGTCGGCTCCTGGACCGCCGAGGCCCTCGCGCGCTCCGGCGTCGGCCACCTCGCGCTCGTCGACGGCGACAGCGTCTGCGTCTCGAACACGAACCGGCAGCTGCATGCGGTGGCCGGGAACGTCGGCAAGGCC
>JBIISU010000240.1:0-2626 GCA_044340815.1 Opitutales bacterium
GCTCGTAGGCGTCCGGGGCGGCGTCCGCGACGAAGGCGGCGACTTCCGCCGGGGTCGGCGGCAGGCCCGTGAGGTCGAGGGAGAGGCGGCGCAGCAGGCGCTCCTTGGAGGCCTCGGCGGATGGCTTGAGTCCCTTCTCGGCCAGCTTCGCGCCGATGAAGGCGTCGATCGGGTTGCGTCCGCCGGCGGGCATCGCCGGCACGGTCGGCGACTTCAGCGGCGCGTAGGCCCAGTGGCCTTCGTAGACGGCGCCTTGGGCGATCCACCGGCGAAAAAGTTCCTTCTGGGCCGGCGTCAGCGTCTTATGGGACTCCTTCGAGGGCATCAGGTCGTCCTCGTCCGTGGTGAAGAGCCGCTTGATGACTTCGGATTCGTCCGGCTTGCCCGGGACGATGGCGAGCGCACCGCTCTTGCCCGCCTTCAGGGCCTCTTCGCGGAGGTCGAGCCGCAGGCCGCCCTTGCGCGACTTGGCGTCGAAGCCGTGGCAGTGGAAGCAGGTGTCCGACATGATCGGGCGGATGTCGCGGTTGAAGCCGACGGTTTCCTCGGCGGCGCCGGCGAGGCCGGGTAGGGCCAGCGTCAGGAGGGGGAGGAGGCTCTTGGACAAAGGCATACGGTTAATGATGAGACAAGGTCGGGGGGGGGAGGTTTCAACCGCAAAGCCCGCGGTGCCAGGCCGCCTCAGCGGGCCTGCCAATTGACGGCGTCGATGACGACGAAGCCGTTGGCACCGGTATTGCCGATGGTGACGCTGGCCGGCTGGTCGGCCGCGAATTCATAGGTGCCCAGCGAAACGAGGTTGCCTGCGGGGCCCTTGCTGAGGTTCACCGCGACCTCCGTGGAGCCGGCCGCATGCCGGACGGTGACCTGGGCGTTGGTCGCGCGGTTGGCGTTCGGGACGACCGCGAGGAAGACCTCGTACTTGCCGGCTTTCGGCAAGGGGGTGGCGAAGGTCGCGGTCACGGCGCCATGCTCGCCCTTGGCGTCATGCCGGTAGCCGACGCCGAGGTAGGTAGGAGAGGCGCCGCTCTCGGTCCAGGTGCCGGTCAGCTTTGCGTCGGCGTCGTCGACGGTGATCCCGGGGAGTTCCTTGGGGTCGCGGCGGACGGGACGTGGCCCCGCGGCCTTGTCGAGGATCTGGCCGTCGGCGAGCAGGCGCGCGCTCAGGTCGGCGTAGGGCACGTCCTGCACCGCGACGCCCTGGTCGAGGGCGAGGACCGCGGCGGTCGCGGCCGACTGGCCGAGGATCATGAAGACCGGCTCCATGCGGATCGAGCCGTAGGCGATGTGCGTGCAGCTGACGCAGACGGGCACGAGCAGGTTCGAGCATTCGGCCTTCTTCGGCACGAGCGCGCCGTAGTCGATCGGGTAGGGTCGCCCGGGGTTCACCTGGACGTCGCCCTCGTTGCGCACGTAGGCCTTGCCGTCGGCGTCCTTGACGACGATGCGCTGGACGTTGTGCGAATCCATATTGTAAGAACCCATGCCGACCGAGCGGGGCGTGGGGATCTTACGCTTGAGGTGGTTCTCGTTCACGACGACGTCGGCGGTCATGCGGCGGGCTTCGCGCACGTAGATCTGGTGGGGCCAATGGCCGTTGTCGGTGAATTCATCCTTGGCCAAGCCCCACTGGGCGAAGGCTTCCCGGATCTTCGCCGGGACGGCCGGGTCATTCGCCAGGAAGTAGAGGTAGCCCTGCTGGTATTGGCGGTGTTCGGCGACGATCTCGCGCCGACGCTCGTAGGAGGCGTCGGGGTAGTCCCAGTTCATCCCGATGTTGTCGGTGCTGAAGGGGCCGTGGTTGTTGGTGTCGGTCTTGGCGTTGGGGATGAGGTCGAACTTGCCGAAGACGTGCGTGGCGCCCTGTTGGAGGGCCCGCGCGAGCAGCGCATATTGCTTGGGGTCGTAGCCCGCGGGCCGCGGAAACGGCACGCGGTTGGCGTCGACCTTCGTCAGGCACATCCGGAAGTTGTAGGCTTGGATCTTCCGGTCGCCCTCGCCGTCCTTGCCCCCCACGGGGATATCCTGGATGCGGGGCAGCAGGCCCGACTTAGGGTCGCCCTCGACGACGTAGGGGTCGACCTTGCCGGCGAATTGGTGCGACTTCGCATGCGCGAGCTGGATGCCGTTGAGGGTCTCGTCGAACGCGGCGTTGGGTTCGCGACCGAAGGTGTAGCTGACGACGGCGGCGGCCATGAGGTCGCCCTCGTAGGTGGCGTCGATGAAGACGCGGCCCCGGTAGGTTTTGCCCGAGAGCGTGCGGAGCGAGGCGATGCGGCCACCCGCCTTCTCGACGCCGCGGGCGCGGTCGAGCCATTCGTCCCGCTCGACGATGAGCTGGAAATCCTTCACGTAGCCTTCGAACACCGCCTCGGCGACGGAAGGCTCGAAGATCCACATCGTCCGTTCGCCGGCGTCCATCGCCACGGTGCCCTGGCCCTTGTTGCCGAACTTCTCGCGCGGCTCATGCTTCCAGGCTTCGGGCCGCTGGTAGGCTTGCCACACGCGGTGGTAGAAGTCGCGCGACAAGCCGCCGATCACCGATTTGTCCCCGGAGTCCGTCCAACCCAGGCCGCCGCTCGACAGTCCGCCGAGATGCTTGTCGGGGCTGACGACGATGACGGTC
>JBIISU010000241.1:0-2624 GCA_044340815.1 Opitutales bacterium
CGTGCTTGATGCACTCCAGCGCGATCTCGGCGTGCGAGTCGTTCGGGGTGCAGATGTCGACGGCGTCGATGTCGGCGCGGGCGACCAGCTTGCGCCAGTCGGTCTCGTAGGAGGCGTAGCCCCACTTGGCGGCGAAGTCCTTGACCTTGGCCTCGTCGCGGCCGCAGACGGCCTGGCGAACGATGTGGTGGCCGGGGGTCACCTTATCCTTGGGGAAGAAGTGGCCGACCTGGGAGTAGGCGTTGGAGTGGGTACGGCCCATGAAGCCGTAACCGATGAGGCCGATGCGAATGGCTTTAGACATATGTTTCAGGAGTAAGCGGTGGGCGGATGGCGGTTGGGTGAGATGCTCAGAGGGCCTTCTTCACCTTCACCATCGCGGAGAGGATGGTGTTCCAGGTCTTCGGGTTCTCGAGCGTCGCGTTCGGGAACATGCAGCCATCCCAGCAGATGTGCTGCATCCCGCGGCCGGCGGCGCCTTCGAGCCAGACCTTGGAGCAGGCGGTGATGTCCAGCTTGCCGTTGGGGTCGTCGGCCTGGCAGTGGCGGCCGGTCTTCTCGTGGGAGCCGGTGCCGTGCACGGTGCCGTCGTTCTGGGCGACGTGGAAGTCGTAGGTCCAGGGGCGTAGCTTGCCGACCATCTCGCGGTAGGCGGGCCAGAACTGCTCCGGCGTGTAGCCTTCCTTGAGCAGGGCGGCCTCGGGCTCGTTGTAGCCCATCAGGTAGAGGTAGGTGTGGGCGAGGTCGGCCTGGAAGCCGAAGTGCTTGGGCATGCCGACGCCTTCGAGGGTGTCGAGCATGGCCTTCCACGAGTGCATTCCGGCCCAGCAGATCTCGCCCTCGGCGGCGAGGCGCTCGCCGTGGTCGGCGGCGATCTGCGCGGCCTTCCGGAAGGTGTCGACGATGCGGGCGGTGTTCGCCTTCGGGTTCTCGCGCCACTTGGCCACGCCGAACTCGGCGGAGTCCACGCGGATGAGGCCGTACTTGCGGACGCCATGGCGGTTCAGCTGCTGCGCGATGCGGCAGGCCTTCTCGATGGCGAGGAGGAACTTCTTCTGCTGCTCGTCGCTGCCCATCGCGGAGTCGCCGACGGTGCCGCCCCAGACCGGCGCCACGAGGGAGCCGACGTTGAGGCCGCGGGCCGCGATCTGGTCCGCCATCGCCTTGAGGGCGTCCGGCGAGATGTCGGGGTCGGTGTGCGGGTGGAACAGGAACAGGTCGACGCCGTCGAACTTATGCCCGTCGACGTTGGCGGCGACGGTCATGTCGAGCATGCGCTCGAGGGCGATCGGGGGGTGGTCGGTGTTGGGCTCCTTGCCGACGAGGCCGGGCCACATCGCGTTGTGCAGTTTCATGACGGTGGGGTGGGGTGAGGGGTGCGGCGAAGGCTTACTTCTTCTTGGCCTTCTTGTAGGCGCCCATGGCCGGGGCGTCCGGGTTCACTTCCGGGCCGAAGTAGCGCAGGCAGACCAGCGGCTCGGTGGTGGAGGTGTTGCGGAAGGTGACGCCCTTCTTGGCGCCGTCCTCGGTGCAGAAGTACTCGTCCTCGGTGAGCTCGTTGAAGCGGATGAGCTTCGGGCTGTTGAGGACCTCGCCGTTGATGGTGCCGGAGCCCTGGACGCAGATCAGGCCGTAGGCGCCCTTGTCCGTGATGGTGCACTCGGCGCCCGGCTCGACGGTCAGCTCCTTCGCGGTGAAGTACTGGAACTTGTCGACCTTGCCGTAGACGATCCACTTGTCCACGAAACCCTTGCCCTCGACGGAGACGACCGGCTCGAGGTAGTGGTTGTCCTTGAAGTTCGGGTCGACGTTCTTGTCCCAGTCGAGCTGGTCCACGATGAAGTCGACGTCCTGGTGCTTGGACTTGGGCATGTCCTTCACGAGGAGGGCCCACGGCACTTCGCGGCCTTCGACGAGGTTCTGGTACATGCCGAAGACGTCGGAGCCCCACTGCGGCTCGTAGGTGCAGAGCGAGCCCGGGGCGTGCAGGATGCACGGGTCGATGAGCCAGCCGGTGCCCGGCTCGAGCTTGTAGGCCTTGGACAGGGCGAGGATCTTGTTGTCGCCCTTGTGCCAGTTGGCGATGCACTCGCGGACCTGGGCCTTGGTCGTGCCGGGCTCGAAGCCCATGAAGGTGTAGGGGAAGTTGTTGCCGACGTTGTTGTGCTGGGGCGGGAAGTAGTACGACTCCGGCTTGCCTTCGAGGCCGAGCAGCTTGGCCTGCTTGGCGTTCTGGTGCATGTGGTGCGGGATCGGGCCCATGTTGTCGAAGAACTTGGAGTAGACGGGCCACTTCTTGTACTTCTTCCAGATGGCGGAGCCGATGAGGGCCGCGCCGCATTCCTTGACGGCCTGCTGCAGGGTGAAGCGGACGCCGCCGATCACGACGTAGGAGAGGCCTTCGTCGGGCGTGCGGTTGTCGTTGGCGGCTTCGGTGGTGGAGGCGAACCAGCGCTCGTCGATGCCGCCGCGGCTCAGGCCGAACGCGTAGAGGTCATCGGGGTGCAGCTTGAGGCGCTTGCCCGGCTGCAGGAAGGAGCGGGGCACCCAGCACGGGGCGAGGCGGAGCAGGCCGCCGGTGCGGGCGATTTCCTTGGCCACGAGCGGGGCGACGCCGCTCTTCT
>JBIISU010000242.1:0-2617 GCA_044340815.1 Opitutales bacterium
GTCGTGGGCGATACGCATTACTTCGCCGACAAGGACGACCCCTCCCGGATGCAGCCGACCTCGCGCGCCTATAACACCGGCCTGATCGACACGCTCAACGCCCTGCCGGGACGGGCGATCGACGAGGGCGCCGGCGGTGGTCAGGTCGCCTCATTGAACGCGCTCCTCCACGTGGGCGACCTCATCGACAGCGGCGACAAGAATGGCGCGGTCATCCAGCAGATGCAGCGGACCGAATGGGCCGAGTGGCAGAAGGACTACGGGCTCGACGGCGCCGAAGGCCGGCTGAAGTTCCCCGTCTACGAAATCCATGGCAACCACGACGGCCCGCATGGCAAGGGTCTCGTCCTCGACGGCATCATCGACCGCAACAAGCGCCGCAAGAACCTCAAGGGCGTCTCGGCCAACGGGCTCCACTACTCTTGGGACGCCGGCCCCGTCCACTTCGTGCACCTCGGCATCACCGTCGGCCAGGTCAAGGAGGTGAAGCGCAAGCGCCGCTACGACCCCGTCGACAGCCTCGACTTCCTCGTCGCCGACCTCGCGAAGCACGTCGGCGACTCGGGCCGCCCCGTCGTCATCGCGCACCACGTCGACTTCGCCCGCTACTGCGGCGAGGTGCCGGACGACGTCGTCCTCAAGCACGAGTGGGACTACGCCGACGTCGCGGCCTTCCACGCGGCGCTCAAGCCCTACCGGATCGCCGGCATCTTCTACGGCCACACGCATGTCCGCGGCGTGTTCGGCTGGACCGGCCCGAAGCCCGCGCCCGTCGTCGCCGGCAAGCCCTTGCCGGCCGGCATCCCGACCTTCAACACCGACAACGCCGCGCACTTCAGCGGGCCCGCGCAGGCCTTCCTCTACGCGGAGGTCCATGAACGCGAGATCCTCGTCCGCGAGCTCGCGACCACCGACGGGTGGAAGACCAGCCGCTGGACGCCGCTGGCTTGGCGGATGCCGCACGCCTCCGGCTGAGCCTGCCCGCTCAGCGCAGCAGCGCGGGGAAGAGCTTGCCGAGGCCGTCGGCC
This sequence comes from Opitutales bacterium, assembly GCA_044340815.1. GTDB lineage: Bacteria > Verrucomicrobiota > Verrucomicrobiia > Opitutales > UBA953 > UBA953. The sequence continues at coordinate 1,029 of JBIISU010000242.1, forward strand.
ATGATCTCGACGCCGATGGCCGCGAGCACGAGGCCCATGAGCCGCGTCATGACGTTGATGCCGGTCTGGCCGAGGAGGCGCGTGATGCGCTCGCTGGCGGCGAGGCAGGCGAAGGTCGCGAGCGCGCCGACGACCGCGTAGCCGACGAGCAGCGCCTGGTCCGCCAGACCTGGGGATTTCTCGGCGTAGATGATCATCGTCGAGATGGTGGCCGGCCCGGTGATGAGCGGCACCGCCAGCGGGGAGACCGCCACGCTGTCGCCCGCGTCGAGCTTGCGGTTGGCCGCATCCAGCTCGCGCGTGGAGCTGTCGGCGGGCTCGGCGTTGAGCATCTGCACGGCGTTGATGAGGAGGAGCACCCCGCCGCCGACCTGGAAGGAGGCGATGGAGATCCCGAAGAAGCGCAGCAGCTGCAGGCCGCCGAGCGCGCTGGCCGCGATCACCAGGAAGACCGTGCCGGTGACGATCCAAGTCGTCCGGTGCCGCTGCGCCGGCGACAGCCGCGAGGTGAAGTGGATGAAGAACGGGATGACCCCGATCGGGTTCAACACGGCGAGCAGCGTGAGCAAGGGCTTCAGGACATCCATGTCGGGCGTCCAGCCTGACCGCTTCCCGTCGGGACGCAAACGTCGAGCGGGCGCGTATTCGCCCACCATCGCTCAAGGCGGGCCGCTTATGAGCGGACCGGGTCGTTCAGGCCGTCAGGCGTTCGAGGCACTCGCGGTAGAGCGCCTGCGTCTTCGCGATCACGTCGTCCGGCAGGCGGGGGCCCGGCGCGGTCTTGTTCCACGGCTGGGCTTCCAGCCAATCGCGGACGAACTGCTTGTCGTAGGAAGGCTGCGAACGCCCCGGCTGCCAGCTCTCGCGCGGCCAGTAGCGCGACGAGTCCGGCGTGAGCACCTCGTCGATGAGGACGAGCGAACCGTCGGGCGCCGTGCCGAACTCGAACTTGGTGTCGGCCAGGATGACGCCCGCCTTCTCGGCGCGGGCGTTGCCCATGCGGTAGAGGGCGATCGACGTATCGTGGACCTGGCGGAAGACCTTTTCGCCGAGGATCTCGGCGCAGCGGGCGCGGGTGATGGCCTCGTCGTGGCCTTCGGCGGCCTTGGTCGAGGGCGTGAAGATCGGCTCGGGCAGGGCGGAGCCGTCGAGCAGCCCCTTCGGCAGGGAGTGATCGAGGATGGCGCCGGTGCGCACGTACTCCTTGAAGCCGCTGCCGGCGAGGTAACCGCGGACGACGGCCTCGACCGGGAGGGGGACGAGCTTGCGGACGAGCATCGAGCGGGGGATCAGGTGCTCGTGGCCCTTGAGCGCACGCGTCAGCGCGGCCAGGTGGTCCGGCACGAGGTGCGTCGGGAAGACCGTCGCGGCCTGCTCGAACCACCAGAGGCTGATCTGCGTGAGCAGGATGCCCTTGCCGGGGACGCCGTTGGGCATGACGACGTCGAACGCCGAGAGGCGGTCGGTCGCGACGATGAGGTAGTGCTCGCCCAGGTCGAAGACCTCGCGGACCTTGCCCTTCGCCTTCAGCGGGTAGGGCAGACCGGTGACGGTCATCAGGGCTTCGGTCGGCAAGGCGGGCGCTTTCA
>JBIISU010000025.1:0-9116 GCA_044340815.1 Opitutales bacterium
GACGCGGATGATCCGGTAGATGCGTACCAGCTGCAGGGTGCGGAAAGCGAGGTCGAAGGGGATACTCGCAAGGAGGTCGATCCACCCCCACTTCCAGAAACCCCGCGACCAACCCTCGCGCCGCCAGCGGATGATGACGTCAAGGAAGAAGACGCCGCAGGCGGCCCGGTCGACGATCGCGAGGCGATGCATGACCTCGGGGGAGATCGCGACGAAAGTCTCGATGACGACGAGCACAAGGGACAGCACGGCCACGCCCAGCACGAACCAATCCCACGGGCGGAGCTTCTGCCGGAGTTCCTGCTGGATAGCCATGCGCCACCTTGGCCCAGGGGCCGGGCCGACTCAAACGGAAAGGCGTCGGCTCGGCTCTTGCCTCGGTCGGGCGGACGGCTTTCCTGCGGGCATGGCCAACCTGCCCTCTTCCCGCCGCGAATTCCTCGGCGCCGCCGCCTTCACGCTGGCCGGCCTGGCCGCCGGCGCCACCCGCCTCGCCGCCCAGGAGGCGCCCAAGTCGCCCGTGAAGCGCCCGCCCAACCCGTACGTCTACAAGTTCAAGATCGGGGCCATCGAAGCCTTCTCCATCAGCGACGGGCACATGCTCTTCCGTGAGGGGCTCAACCTGATGTGGCCCGAGGCCGACCGGCCCAAGATGAAGGAGACGATGATCTTCCACCGCGAGCGGCTCGACGCCCTCCCCCTCTACGTGAACATCCTGGGCCTGCGCATCGGCGACGAAGTCGCCCTCGTCGACGCGGGCTTCGGCGAGCGCCACCCGAACGTGAACTTCGGCTGGATGGAGGAAGGCCTCCGCTCCCTCGGCATCAAGCGCGAGCAGGTGACGGCCGGCTTCCTCAGCCACTCGCACTCCGACCACCTCGATGGGTTCGTCGACCGGGATAAGCCGGCCTTCCCCAACGCAAAGATCTACCTGCTCAAGGAGGAGTATGATTTCTGGCGCGGCGCCAACCCCGACTTCTCCAAGTCGAAGCGCGACAAGCGGCCGCTGCCGAACATGGTCAAGACGGTCTGCCGCAACTTCGACATCCTCAAGGACCAGCTGGTCATCGCGAAGGACGGCCAGAAACTCTTCCACGATGCGGTCGAGGTCATCGCCGCGCCGGGCCACACCGACGGCCACGCCTGCTTCGAGATCCGCTCCGGGAACGAATCCCTCGTCCACATCAGCGACGTCGTCCACCACCACCTGCTCATGTTCGAGAACGTCGGCTGGACCGTCGCGATGGACCATGACCCCGAGACCGCGGTCAAGACCCGCCAGAAGCTCTTCACCCGGATGGCCGCCAACAAGTCGCGCGCCTTCGGCTTCCACCTCCCGTGGCCTGGCATCGGCACGGTCGTCCCGAAGGGCGACCAGTATGCCTGGGTGCCGGAACGCTGGAGCTGGGGCTCGTAAGTCGGACGGCCCGCCCCGCCGGCTCAACGGCCGTGCGGGAACTGCTTGAGGAGCTCGGCGGGATTCAGGAAGCCTTCCTGCGCCTTCGTCGCGGCGCGTTCCTGGGCGACTTGCGCCGGGGTGATTGGCGTGGCCTGATTACCGAAGGAATTGCGCACGTACGTCAGGACACCGGCGAGTTCTTGGTCGGAGAGGCCCTTGAAGGCGGTCATGGGGACCTGACCGGGATATTTGACGCCGTTGACTTCGATCGGCCCCATGAGGCCGTGCAGGGCTAGGCGGATGAGGCGCTGCGGGCTACCCGTGACCCATTCCGACTTCGCGATGGGCGGGAACTGGGCCGCCGGTAGGCCTTGGCCGTCGGCCTGGTGGCAGGTGATGCAGTGGGCCTCGCGGCGGTAGACCTCGGCGCCGAGCTCGAAGAGGCGCTTGGCGTCCCCGGTCAAGGTGGTCACGGCCTTGGCGGGCTCGGGCGCCTGGACGGAGCCGCCCTTCTGGTAGGTTTCGGCCGCGGCATAGACGGGCTTGAGCCAAGCGTCCTCGGGCAGGCGACGGGCTTCCGCAAGCACGTCGAGGGCGAGGTCCTTACCCAACCACGTGGCGGCATTGACGGCCTCAAGGCGCACGCGTCCATGGGCGTCGCCGGCCGCGCGCTTCAGGAGCGCGGCATGGTCCGCGACGACGTGGGTGTTGTAGCGGAGCACGCGGACGGCGGCGGCGCGGACGCGATGATCCTTAGCCTCGAGGAGCTTCTTGAGCAGAGGTAGCGAAAGCTGGTCGACGCCCCAGGTGGCCCAGAGGCCTTCGAGCTGATGGCGCTCGAGGTTGGGGTCGCCGGGCTTGAGCGAAGCGAGGTAGCCATCCAAACCGGCGAGGACATCCTTCGCGGGGTGGTTGCGGAGCTCCAGGCGGCTGCGGGAGCGGGCGCGGTCCTCGGGCAGGGTCAGGTTGGCGAAGAGCTGGCGGATGGAGGCGCCGGCGATCGGGGGCGGCGTCACCAGCGGGCGGCCCGGATAAGTCATGCGGTAAATGCGGCCGTGGGAGTGGTCGCGCATCGGGTCGCGGGCGCTGTGCTGCATGTGGCCGATGAGCGCGTTGTGCCAGTCCGCGAGGTAGAGCGAACCATCGGGGGCGAACTCCATCGAGACCGGGCGGAAATTGCCGTCCTTGGACTGCAGGAGGTTCTGGCGGAAGGTCAGTTTGAAGCCCGTGCCCTCCTCGGCGACGGCGTGCTGCTTGGTGCCGAGGAAGCCGATCGTGTTGTTGATCAGGATATCGCCCTGGACGTCGTCGGGGAAGTGGCGGCTGCTCACGAACTCGAGGCCGGCGGTCGGGCGGACCATCTGGGCCTTGGGCACGAGGTTGGGCGGGAGCGGGGCGAACTCGCCGAAGGGCACGCGGAGCGTGGCCGGGGACATCCAGCGCAGGTTGGGGTCGGAAGTGTCCGCGAAGAAATCCTGACCGTAGGCGTCGAAGGCAATGCCCCAGGGATTGGGGATGCTCACGCGGGCGGTGCGCTCGAGCTGACGACGTTGCGGGGCGTAGCGGAAGAAGCCGCCATTGGTGCTGCGTTCGACGCCGTAGGCGGTCTCCACGTGGCTATGGAGGAACGTACCCTCGGCCAGGTAGAAGGCGCCCGAGGGATCGGCCCGGAAGGCGCTGATCGCGTGGTGGGTGTCGTGGTCGTCGAAGCCGGACAGCACGACCTCGGAGCGGTCGGCCTTCCCGTCGCCGTCCGTGTCGCGCAGGAGGACTAGGTGGCTGCTCTGCGGGACGTAGACGCCCTCGGGGGCGAACTCGAAGGAGAGCGGCAGGTGCAGGCCGCGGGCGAAGATGGTCTGCTTGTCGGCCTTCCCGTCGCCGTCGGTGTCCTCGAGAATAAGGATCTTGTCGTCGGGCTTGGCGTCGCCGGGGCACCACTGCGGGTAGCTGGGCATGGTCGCGACCCAGAGCCGGCCGCGATTGTCGAAGGTCAGCCGGACCGGATTGGCGAGATCGGGGAACTTCTCCTCGGAGGCGAAGAGCTCGACCTTGTAGCCCGCGGGCACGGTGAAGGTCTTCAGGGCCTCGTCACCCGGCAGGTAGTTGGGCGAACCGTTCTTGGAGTTGCCGGCGGAATAGTTGGTCTTCACCGGCGGCAGCGGGGTCGTCTTGGCGTCGGCGGCGGCGACGTCGAACTTCGCGCCCTTGGCGGCGGCCCAGACGGCGCGGTCGCGGATCAGCACCAGCTCGTCGAGCTTCTTGAGTTCGGCGGGGAAATTGTCGGGACCGAAGGGCTTGTGGCGGCGACCGAAGACGTGGACCCCGTTGGGCACCTTGTACAGTTTCTCCCAGTACCAGTTCTTGTCGTCGACCGCGGCGACGAGCGCGGCCTGGTCGACCTGCGCGGAGCTGCCGGCGGCGAAGGCGCCGTCGATCAGCGCCTTGGCCACGTCGGCCGACGCGGCGGCATGCAGGTCGACGAGCGGAAGCTTGCGGGCGGAGGCCACATCCTTGATGGCCTGGGCGTAGAGGGCGACGTTCGCGTTGACGGCGGCGGCCGCGGCGGCCCCTTGCGGAGCGGTGGCGACGGCGAGCGCCCGGGGCGTGACCAGCACGACCTGCGGGGCGGCCTTACCATTGTATTTCTGCTGCGCGGTGTGGTCGAGCCACGCCTCGAGCTCGGCGCGGAAGGCGGCGAGGCCGGACTGACCCTTGAAGGATTCGGCATAGCCGAACCAGGCGACGATCACGTCGGCCTTTAGGCCGGAGAGCCACTGGTCGGGGGACTGGGCGAAGCCCGAACCGGCGTGGCCGGAGCCCCAGAAGTCCTTGGCCTTGGAGAGCGGGTAGAATTTCTCGGCGCCGGGGAAGGCGTAGGGCGAGTTGCGGCCGGAGTGGTCGCGGTAGCCCGGGGTGTCACCGTCGTCGCAGAGGTTGCGGAGGGTCAAATCCCGGCCGGCGAAGCGGCGCTGCAGCTCGGCCTCGAAGGCGGGGTCGCGAAGCAGGCGCTCCCCTTGGCCACCCCCGACGAGCACGATGACGGAGCCGGCGGGCGGGTCTATCGGACCGGCGGACCGGAGGGGGGCCACGGCGAGGGCCAGCAGTGCTAACAAGGACCAGAGACGGAGGGTAGTCATGGCAAAGGGGGTTCATCCTGTTTCGCCCCCCGGTGCTGTCCAGCCCGACTGCGGCCTTCGCCCACCATTCTCCCTCAAATAAGACCATGCCAAGTTCGGCCCCAGGCTGGGCTTTGCCTTGAAACCCGGTGCCCTTGCCCTTGTCTCAAAGCCAGCCCCATGCCCCCCGTCCTGCGCTCCTTCGCGTTCCTCGCCCTACCCCTGTCCGTGCTCGCGGCCGAGGAGGTGCGCTACAACCGCGACATCCGCCCCATCCTCTCGGAGAACTGCTTCTCCTGCCACGGCCCGGATGAGAAGTCCCGCAAGGCGAAGCTGCGCCTGGACCTGCCCGCGGACGCCCTCAAGGAACACAAGACCGGCATCCCGATCGTGCCGGGCGACCTCAAGAAGAGCGAAGTCTGGGCGCGCATCACCAGCGGCGACGAGGACGACGTCATGCCGCCGCCGAAGTCGCACCTCAAGCTCTCGGCGGACGACAAGGCGAAGGTGAAGGCCTGGCTCGAGCAGGGCGCCAAGTACGAGGACCACTGGGCCTTCCTCCCGCCGCGTCGGCCCGCCCTGCCCGCCGACCTGCGGGGCTCACCGATCGACGCGTTCGTGGATCAAGGCCTGCGCCGGAGCGGCCTCAAGGCCAACGGCGAGGCCGACCGCGCGACGCTGCTGCGGCGCGTGTCGCTCGACTTGACCGGACTCGCGCCCTCGGCCGAGGAGCTCGACGCCTTCCTTAAGGACGCCTCTCCCGGCGCCTACGAGAAGCAGGTCGACCGCCTGCTGGCCTCGCCCCACTTCGGCGAGCGCATGGCCTTGGACTGGCTCGATGCGGCCCGCTACGCCGACACCAACGGCTTCTCCATCGACGGCGGTCGCCACCTCTGGCTCTGGCGCGACTGGGTCATCCAGGCCTTCAACGACAACAAGCCCTACGACCGCTTCCTGCTCGAGCAGCTCGCCGGCGACCTCGTGCCGAACTCGACGGACGCCCAGCTGATCGCGACGGGCTTCCAGCGCAACAACATGAACACCCACGAGGGTGGCACGATCCCCGCGGAGAACCTCCTCAACTACAACGCGGACCGCATGAAGACGCTGGGCGAGGCCGTCCTGGGCCTGACCCTGGCCTGCGCGCAGTGCCACGACCACAAGTTCGACCCGATCAGCCAGAAGGACTACTACCAGCTCTACGCCTACTTCAATACGCTCGGCGACGCGGGGCTCGACGGCAACGGCGGCAACAACTCCGGGCCGGCCGTCGCCAAGAAGACGGTGCTGCGCACCGACGAGGAAGGCCGGCTGCAGGCCCGGATCGCCGCGCTCCGCCAGACGCTGGCGACCCGCGACGACGCCGTCCTGGCGGCCTGGATCAAGGAACAGCGCGCCTGGCTGGCGGACCGCACGAAGGGTACCCAGCTGCACCCGATCAACCTGACGAAGATTTCCACGCCGAACAGCGGCGGCGGCTTCACCGTCGAGGGGAACACCTTCAAGGGCCTCGGCGGCGCGGCTTACGACCTGCTCGGGGAACTGCCCAAGACCACGGAGCCGATCGTCGCGCTGCGCCTCGTCTTCCAGCCCAAGATGACGCCGGGCGGCAAGCCGGCGCCCAAGAAGGGCGCGGCCAAGGACGCCAAGGTCGCGGCCGAACCGCCGGCGGCGCCCGCGCCGGTGGCCTACCAGGTCTCCGCCGTCGACGTGACGGTCGACAAGGTGCCCGGCGACCAGGTCAACATCCACAAGCTGCAGAAGTTCAGCCGCGTGACCGCCAGCTCCGTCGATGCGGCCCACCCGCCCGGCAACGTGCGCGCGATGAACGTGCGCCTCGCCTGGCAGCCCGACATGAAGGCCGCGGGCGACCAGTCCCTGACGTTGACCTTCGCCAAGCCGATCAGCGCCGCCGAGACGCCGTCGATCACCACGCAGGTCTACTTCGGCACCGGCCGTCCGCCGCTGCAGGGCCAGCTCTTCGCCGTCACCGGCCATGACGACGGGACCGACCTACCCCAGGACATCATCGCCCTCGTCCAGACCCCGGAAGGCAGCCGCACGCCCGAGCAGACCGCCCAACTTTGGACGTACGTGGCCCGCACCGGCGAGGCGCTGCGCCGGACCCGCGTCGACCTCGCCAACGCCGAGGAACGGCTCGCCGCGCTGACGCAACCGCAGTCGACCATGGTGATGAACATCGCGGCCAAGCCGCGCGAGACCTTCATCCTGAACCGCGGGGACTACAGCCAGCCGACGACCAAGGTCGGCCCGGGCACGCCCGCCGCGCTGCCGCCCGTCCCCGCGGGCGCCCCGGCCAACCGCCTCGGCTTGGCCCAGTGGGCGGTGATGAAGGAGAACCCGCTGACCGCCCGCGTGGCCGTCAACCGCCTCTGGAAGACGCTCTTCGGCACGGGCTTGGTGGCCTCGGCGGCGGACTTCGGCCTGCAAGGCGAATGGCCAAGCCACCCCGAATTGCTCGATTGGTTGGCGGTCGAGTTCGTGGAGAGCGGCTGGGACTTCAAGCGCCTCACCCGGACGATCGTCACATCGGCCACCTACAAGCGCAGCAGCGCGGCCTCCGCCGAGATGCTGGCGCAGGACCCGGCCAACCGCCTGCTCGCCCGCGGCGCGCGCTTCCGCCTCCCGGCCGAACTGATCCGCGACAACGCCCTGCGCGCCAGCGGCCTGTTGGTCCCGCAGCTCGGCGGCCCCAGCGTCAACCCCTACTCGCCGTTCGACCTCTGGCGCGAAGTCAGCCACTACGGCTCGACCCCGGCGACCGCCCAAAACTTCGTGCAGGACCACGGCGACAAGCTCTACCGCCGCAGCCTCTACACCTATTGGAAGCGCACGGCGCCGCCGGCGAACATGGTGGCCTTCGACGCGCCGAACCGCGAGGTCTGCACGGTCACGCGCGGCAACACGACCACCCCGCTCCAGGCGCTCGTCACCCTGAACGACGTCCAATTCGCCGAAGCCGCCCGCGTGCTCGCGGCGCGCATGCTCGCCCGGGCCGGCGACGACGAGGCCCGCCTGCGCTGGGCTTTCCGCGAAGTCGTCTCCCGCGAACCTAGCGACAAGGAGATTGCCGTGGCCCGGCGCACCTTGGCCCGCGAACGCCAACGCTACGCCACCGATCCCGCCCGCGCCACCGCGGCCCTGCAGGTCGGCGAGGCCCCGCTCGCGGCCCTGCCCGCCCCCGAACACGCCGCCTGGATGCAGGTCGGCGCCCTTCTCCTCAACCTCAGCGAAACCGTCACCCGCAACTAACCCATGGATCCCCGCGCTGAATTCTCGAATCACCTGACCCGGCGGACGTTCCTCGGACAGACCGCCCGCGGCGTCGGCGGACTCGCCCTCGGCACGATGCTGGCGCCCGAACTGCTCGGCGCCGGCAAGGCCGGGACGGAACGCGTCGCCGGCCTGCCCGGTCTCCCGCACTTCGCGCCCAAGGCCAAGCGGGTGCTCTGCCTCTTCCAGTCCGGCGGTCTGTCGCACGTCGACCTCTTCGACCACAAGCCGATGCTGAAGCAGATGGCGGGCAAGGACCTGCCGCCCTCCATCAAGGGCACGCAGCGGCTGACCGGTATGACCAGCGGCCAAGGTAGCTACCCCTGCACGCCGGCGATCAAGGACGGCAAGCTCTGCGGCAAGAACGGCCTCTGGATCAGCGACCTGCTCCCGCACCTGCAGACGGTCGCCGACGAGCTGTGCTTCATCAAGAGCCTCCACACCGAGGCGATCAACCACGACCCGGCGATCACCTTCATGAACACGGGCAACCAGCAGCCCGGTTACGCCAGCATGGGCGCCTGGGCGAGCTATGGCCTCGGCACCGAGAACGCGAACCTCCCCGCGTTCGTCGCGATGGTCTCGCAGGGCACGGGCAAGAATCCCGGCCAGCCGGTGTTCTCGCGCCTCTGGGGCAGCGGCTTCCTCCCCTCCAGCCACCAAGGCGTCGGCCTGCGTCCGGGGGCCAACCCGGTGCTCTACCTCCAGAACCCGCCCACGGTCGACGGCGACCAGCGCCGCGCCCTGCTGGACGACCTGGCCGCCCTCAACGAGGAGCGGGCCAAGGAAATCGGCGACCCCGAGACGATTACGCGCATCAAGGCCTACGAGATGGCCTTCCGCATGCAGACGTCGGTGCCGGACCTGACCGACATCTCCCAGGAATCCCGCGAGACCCTGGCGGCCTACGGACCCGAAGTCACCCGACCCGGCTCCTACGCGGCCAACTGCCTGCTGGCCCGCCGCCTGCTCGAACGCGACGTGCGCTTCGTGCAGCTCTTCCACCGCGGCTGGGACCAGCACATCGCCCTCACCCGCCAGCTCCCGAACCAGTGCCGCGACATCGACCAACCGACGGCGGCCCTCATCAAGGACCTGAAGGCGCGCGGCATGCTCGAAGATACGCTCGTGGTCTTCGCGACCGAGTTCGGGCGCACGGCGTTCAGCCAAGGCGGCTTCGGCAACCCGGGCGCGGGCCGCGACCACCACGGCCGTTCCTTCACGGTCTGGCTGGCCGGCGGCGGCGTTAAGCCGGGCTTCGAATTCGGGGCCACCGACGAGTTCGGCTACAACATCGCCAAGGACCC
>JBIISU010000243.1:0-2604 GCA_044340815.1 Opitutales bacterium
CGGCGGTCACGCTTGAGGAACTCGAGAAGAAATACGCCATCGGGGCGGCGACTTCGGTCGCCAATTATTCCTTCTTCCTGGGGGCGACCAACACCAACCTCGAGGTCGTTAAGTCCATGGACCCGCGCCGCATCTGCGGGGTCAAGGTCTTCATGGGGTCCTCGACCGGCGACATGCTCGTCGACCGCGAGGCGACCTTGGAAGGCATCTTCCGCCACTCCCCCGCGATCATCCTGACGCATTGCGAGGACACCCCGCGCATCAAGGCCGCCGAGGCCGTGGCCAAGGCCAAGTGGGGCGAGGACGTGCCCGCCGCCGAACACCCGAACCTGCGCGACACCGAAGCCTGCTACGCCTCCTCGTCGCTGGCCGCCGGGCTGGCGCGCCGCCATGACGCGCGCCTGCACATCCTGCACATCACGACCGCCAAGGAGCTCGGGCTCTTCAGCGCGGCGCCGCTCAAGGGCAAGCGCCTCACCGCCGAGGCCTGTGTGCACCACCTCTGGTTCTCCGACGCCGACTACGCGCGGCTCGGCCACCAGATCAAATGCAACCCGGCGATCAAGACGGCGGCCGACCGCGACGCCGTCCGGGCCGCCGTGGCGAGCGGGGTCATCGACGTGATCGCGACCGACCACGCGCCCCACACCTGGGAGGAGAAGTCCCAGACCTACTTCAAGGCCCCGTCCGGCCTGCCCCTCATCCAGCACCCGCTCCTCATCCTGATGGATCTCGCGCGCCAAGGTGCGTTCACGCTGGAGACGGCCATCCAGCGAGCCTGCCATGCGCCGGCGATCCTCTTCGGCGTGGAACAGCGCGGGTACATCCGCGAAGGCTACTGGGCCGACCTCGTGGTCGTCGACCCCGCCAAGCCCCAGCCCGTGACCAAGGCTGGCCTGCTCTACCAGTGCGGCTGGTCGCCCTTCGAAGGGCACACGTTCGGCAGCAGCATCGAACGCACCTTCGTCAACGGCGTCTGCGTCTACGAAAACGGCCAGGTCCGCCCCGATGCCCCCAAGGGCCAGCGGCTGACCTTCGACGGGAACGTGCGCTGAGACCGAGGTAGGGGCGGCACCGCGTGCCGCCCTGGCCCACCTGTCTCCGTCCCCTTAGTCCGCCGGGATCTCGTCCTTGGCGCCGGCTTCGTAGCGTTCGCACCAGGCCTTGGACCAGGCGGCGAAATCGCCCGCGGCGATGTGCGCGTGCGCCTGGGCCATGAGGTCCTGCAGGAAGTGGATGTTGTGCAGCGCGAGCAAGGTGCCGCCGAGCTGTTCGCCGGCATGGTGCAGGTGCCGCAGGTAGGCGCGGGAGAAATGGCGGCAGGTGTAGTTGTCCATGCCTTCGACCAGCGGGCGATGGTCCTCGCGGTAGCGGAGGTGCTTCACGCTGATCGGGCCATCGGGCGTGAACGCGCCGCCGTGGCGGCCGATGCGGGTCGGCATGGTGCAGTCGAACATGTCGGCCCCCAGCGCGACCATGCGCAGGAGCTGGGGCGGGGTGCCGACGCCCATGACGTAGCGAGGCTTATCCTTCGGCAGGAGCGGGGCGACCAGCCCGACCTGATGCAGCATGTGCTCCTCCGGCTCGCCGACGCTCACGCCGCCGATGGCATGGCCGGGGAAGTCGAGCCCGCCGAGCTCCTCGGCGCACCGGATGCGCAGGTCGTCGTAGACCGAACCTTGGTTGATACAGAAAAGATGGCGGCCCGAGGCGAGGAAGCCGCGGTCCTTGGCGAGCTGGAGCATCTCCTTGGCCCAGCGGATCGAGCGGGTGACCGCGACCTCGCAGGACGCCCGATCGCACGGGTACGGCGGGCATTCGTCGAGCACCATGGCGATATCCGAGCCGAGTGCGTCCTGGATCTCGAAGCAGTCCTTCACGTCGAGGAAGAGCTTGTTGCCGTCGAGGTGGGAACTGAAGTGGATGCCCTCGTCGGTGATCGTGCGGAGCTTCGCGAGCGAGAAGACCTGGAACCCGCCGCTGTCGGTCAGGATCGGCTTGTCCCAGTGCATGAACTTGTGGAGCCCGCCCGCGGCGCGGACGATCTCGCGACCCGGGCGGAGGTTCAGGTGGTAGGTATTGCTGAGCAGGATCTGGGCGCCGGTGTCGGCGACTTGCTGCGGAGAGAGCCCCTTGACCGTGGCTTGGGTGCCGACCGGCATGAAAACCGGCGTACGGACCTCGCCGTGGGGGGTCTTCAGGACGCCAAGGCGCGCGGCCGTCGTCGTATCGGTCTTCAGCAAGGTGAACACAGGGGGAAACTAGGGGGCAGGCTGGCGCGGGGGCAAGGGAGATACGGAAAGGGCTATGCAGGGCCAGGGCTAGGGTCAGGGCCGGGCGTTAGGAGGCGCGAGGGCCTTGGAGAATCTACATTCCTGTCCCTGGCGCTAACGCCGGACCCTGACCCTGAAGTCTCTTTGCATATCGGTAGGGCTGACCGTCCTCGGTCGGCCGCCGGCATGGGGTCTGGCTTCAGCACGCGCAGCGTGATGGTGCCTGACCCCATTGCCGACGTGAACGGATCCTAGGGCAGCACGCGGTGCTGCCCCTACCTTGCCGCGGACGAGCAGGGACGCTCGTCCCTACCTAGAGGCAAAGAGACAA
>JBIISU010000244.1:0-2600 GCA_044340815.1 Opitutales bacterium
CATCATGGTGGGTGCCGACGACCGTGAAGGCCTCGCAGTCGGCCGGCTTCGGGTTGTAGTGGTAGGGCGCCTTGCAGGTGACGTCCTGGACGAAGTCGGCGCCGACGGTGCCGGTCCAGGCGCGGGCGCGCTTGAGCGCTTCCTCGTCGGACAGACCCTCGGTGGAGAGGCAGGCCTTCATCACGCCGGCGACGCGCAGCTTCTTGGTGAGGAAACGGGTGTCGACGCCTTCGATGCCGGGGATGCCGTACTTCTGGAGCCAGGTGCCGAGGTCGGTCGTGGCGCGCCAGTTGGAGACGATCGGCGATAGGTCGCGGACGACGAAACCGGCGACGTGCGGGCGGGCGGACTCGAGGTCCTCCTCGTTGACGCCGTAGTTGCCGATCTGCGGCGCGGTCATCGTGACGATCTGCCCGAAGTAGGAAGGGTCGGTCAGGATTTCCTGGTAGCCGGTGAGGCTCGTGTTGAAGACCGCTTCGCCGCAGAGGGTCGCGGTCGCCCCAAAAGCCCTCCCCCGAAGAATCGTACCGTCTTCCAGGGCGAGCACAGCGTGGCGGGTCATGAGTCCGTTTTGAATGAGGGTTCGCCTCCGTTGTGAAGCAAAAAAGCGAACGATCGAAAGATAGTCTCCCGGGTCGACCCCGAGGAACGACACCCCCTCCCCCTCCGACCTCAGAAACCCTTGGCCGGATCGCCACCCAAGGGAGCGGGCGGACGGGCCCGACGATCCAAGCTGTCGGCCGAATAAGGCTTATGGACCTGCCAGCCGGCCCGGAAAGGCGCCCCATGGGACTTCACCTGGTCGGTGATGGCCCGGAGAACCTCGGATTGGGCCCGCTGGGACCACTCCGGATGCAGCCAGACATGTCGGGAATGCCAGGTCCCCCCGACCGCCGCGGTCCAACGCGCGATGCTCTCCGGCGTTTCGACGATGAGTTTGACCTCATCGGCCCGCTGGAGCGAGGCGAGCAGGGGCGGTTTGGCCCATTTGGGACTCACAGTCACCCAAGCGAGGCCTTCGGCGATGGGGTAGGCCCCGCAGGTCTCGAGGTGGGCAGGCAAACCCACGGCCTGGAGGGCGGTCAGAAGGGGGCCGAGGTCATGGATGCAGGGTTCCCCCCCGGTCAGGACGACGAATTCAGGGCGGGCGGAGGCGGCCTCGGCGGCAAGTTCCTCCGCGGAGGCCCGGCGGAGGTCCTTGGGCACGTGCTGAGGGTGCCAGGTGGAGGCCGAGTCGCACCAGGCGCACTTCACCGGACAGCCCTGCAGCCGTATGAAGAAGGCCTTGCGGCCAAGGTGGACGCCCTCCCCTTGCCAGCTGAGGAACGTCTCGTTGACCGGGTAGAGGTCGGCCATCCGCTTAGGCGTCCGGCAGGTACCGGGCGACGTTCTTGGTATCCTCGTGGAGGATGATCTGACGGACCCAGGCGCGGCCGCCGGTCTCCTTCCGCACCATCGGGTCGAAAGTCTCGAAGAGGAACTTCGCGATGCCCTCGGTGGAGACGGAATCGATGACGAGCGGACGGAAAAGCTTCGGGTAGTCGCGCAGCAGGGATTCACGCAGGGGATCGGACTTCGCGAAGAGGCAGGCGTGGTCGAGGTGGTCCGCGATCCAGGTCTTCAGGAAACCGAGCCCGCCGAAGTCGACGACGAACCCGCGCTCATCCAGTTCGCGGCAACCGAACTCGATCTCGATCGCCCAGTTGTGGCCGTGCAGGAAAGAGCAATGACCTTCATGGCGATGCTGCCGATGGGCGAACGGGATGTCGCGGTAGGTCTTGCTACAGGTGAACATGGGACAGGCTGAGATAGACCGAGCCCGGCCCCGGTCGCAAGGAAGATGCGGCCGCGCGGAGCCGGAAAAGGCCCAAAAAGAGGCCTGCCGCATCCTCATACGGCAGGCCTCGGAAGGCGGCGATGGTCAGAAGCGGCGGTTGAAACCGACCGACAACACGTCCGCGGCGTGGACCGGATTCACCACGGCGCCGTTGCCCTGCTGCACCTTGTTCACCACATTGAGCACGCTGCTGTAGTAAACGTAGAGGCTGCTCGCCTCGCCCAAGCGGTAGGTGAGACCTGCGGCCAGGTGGGTGGAGAACACCGCGCTCTCGTTATCCGCCCCATAGGAGGCGTCGACGGTCGCCATCGAGTTATGGTCCCGGAACTGCCGGATCGCCGTGCCTTGGATCGACAGCGCGAGGGGCCCGGTGAGCGGGACCTTCAGTCCGGCCGTACCCGTGAAGGAAGAACCAGGGCGGAAATTCTCGTCATAGGTCACCGGAGCCTGCGCGGAAACCTGCCAGAAGAGCGTCGGCGAACCGGCGGGCGCGGCATAGTCGCGACGGACGCCGAGCAGCAAATCCGTGGAGCCCGAGCCGGGCTGCAGGTAGCGCCGGGGCGCGACCAGCGTGAGGTCGTCGGCTCCGGTCGGCAGCTTGACGCCGGCGATCACGCGGAAATCGCCGACCTTGAAGCGCGAGCCGACGGAAACATCGCCGAGCCCCACGGCCTTGCCGCTGGCGGAGGCGGTGGCGATCGTCCGGTCGATGCGCGGCACGACGAGGTACCAGTCCACGCCGAGCAGGCTGGTCTCGACCGTG
>JBIISU010000026.1:0-9092 GCA_044340815.1 Opitutales bacterium
ACAGCCGCAGGTGCAGGAGCACCTCGCTGGGCGGGCTGAGCGGGGCCTCCTGGAAGCGTAGGCCGATCCAGGAGTGGCCCTGCCCCTTGCCGTCGTGCGGGGTGGTGGCGACGGTGTCGGCGAAGGCGAAGAAACGGGTCTGGGCGCCGCGTTCGGCGGCGAGCCGATCGACCAGCAGCTGGTACTCGTGCTGCAGCATCTGCTCCAGCCGCTCGCGGGAGACGTAGCGCTTAGGGTGCCCGTAGATGGCGTCGCTGACCCGCATGTCGTAGGCCGACATGCTCTTGGCGACGGTCCCCGAGGCGCCACCCGCCTTGAAGAAATGGCGGACGACCTCCTGCCCCGCCCCGATCTCGGCGAAGGCGCCGTAGGCGGAACGGTCTAGGTTGATGGCCAGAGCTTTGCGCTCGGTGGCGGCGCCCACGTCCGGGGTCTGCTCGTTCATGAGGGCAGGCTAGCGGTCCGCCGGGCGGAAACCAGCGGAAACCAGCGTCGAAAAAGCGTCTTTTGAATGGCGATGTTTCGCCAAGCGGGCATCGTGCGGAGTCGCCCCCGCGCCCGCCGCTTCCATGAAAGAATTCCTGAAATCCCTCCTCGCCTCCGTGCTGGGGACCTTCCTCGCCGGCGCCCTGAGCGCCTTCCTGCTGCTGGTGCTGATCGTCGCCGGCCTGAGCTCGTCGAGCGGCGGCAAGCCGGCCGTGAGCGTCCGCCCCGGCACCATGCTCGTCGTCGGCCACGGCCTGGTGGTGAACGACACCCCCGCGCACGGCAAGACGGGCCTGGGCGCGCTGCTCGGCGACGATCCCCGCCCGACGGTGGACCTCTACCGGGCGCTCACCGCCCTCGAACTCGCCGCCAAGGACCGGAACATCGTGGGCGTCGTGATCGCCGGCGAGATCGAGGCCGGCGTCGTGCAGTTGGGCGAACTCCGCCAGGCCATCGCCGCGTTCCGCAAGGAGTCGGGCAAGCCGGTCTTCGCCTGGATCGAGAACGGCAGCCAGGGTGAATACTACCTCGCGAGCGTCGCGGACCAGATCGCGATGCACCCTTCGGGCGAGCTCGAGCTCAAGGGCCTCGCCGCCAACAACCTCTATTTCGGCGAGACGCTCCGGACGCTCGGGATCGGGGTGCAGGTCACCAAGGTCGGCAAGTACAAGTCGGCCGTGGAGCCGTTCCTCGGCGACCGCATGAGCGAGCCTTCGCGCGAACAGGCCACCCAGCTGGTGCAGGGCGTCTGGAGCCGGCTCGTCGGCCAGATCGCCCAATCGCGCAAGCTCACCAACGCCGCCCTCAACCGCGCCGCCGACGCCGGCGGCATCTTCCCCGCGAAGAAGGCCTTGGCGCTCAAGCTGGTCGACGCCCTGCAGCAACGCGACGAGTTCATCGAAAGGGCGCGCAAGGCGGGCGCGGCGATCGACGACAGCGAGACGTCTTTCCGCCAGGTGTCCCTGGCCCGCTACGCCGACAAGGTCCAGCTACCCCGCGGCGCCGACCGGGTCGCGGTGGTCTACGCCGAAGGCGAGATCGTCGACGGCTGGGGCGGCCCGGACGAGGTCGGCGGCGACCGCCTGGCCTTCGAGCTGCGGCGACTGCGGGCCGACGACCGCGTGAAGGCCGTGGTGCTGCGGGTGAACAGCCCCGGGGGCTCCGCCTTCGCCAGCGACCTGATCGCGCGCGAGGTCGCCCTGCTCCGCAAGAAAGGCCTGCCCGTCGTCGTCTCGATGGGGGACCTCGCGGCCAGCGGCGGCTACTACATCGCCGCCCGCGGGAGCGTGATCATGGCGGACCCGGCCACCATCACGGGCTCCATCGGCGTCTTCGGCCTGCAGTTCAACTACGAGGAACTCGCCAAGAAGTTCCACCTCGGGCACGACGGCGTGAAGACCAACCGCTACGCCGACCTCGGCCAAAGCCATCGGGCCGCCGCGGCCGACGAGCTCGCGCTGATCCAGACCATGGTGGATGAGGTCTACGAGGACTTCCTCAAGATCGTCGCCGAGGGCCGCAAGCTGGAGCGCAACGACGTCCATGAGGTCGCCCAGGGCCGCGTGTGGCTGGGGACCGATGCCCGCGAACGGCAGCTGGTCGACAAGTTCGGCGGCCTCCGCGACGCCATCGCCCTGGCGAAGTCGCTGGCGGAACTGAAGGAGGCCCAGCTGGTGCAGGTCCCCTCCCTGCACGAGGGCGAGGAGTCGCTCCTGCAGCAGCTCCTCACGGACGACCGGGAAGACCACCCGCTCTTCACGCGCGCGGCGCCGCGCGACCCCGCCCTGCTCTTCCTGCGGACGCACGCCGAGACCCTCCGGGCGATCCGGACCCTGAACGACCCGAAGGGCGTCTACCTGACCTGCCCGCTCCGGCTGGAGCGACGCTGAGCGTCAGCCCTTGGGGCGCTGCGCCTTGGCCTCGGCCATCCAGCCCCGGAGCTGCCGGATGCGGGTGGCGTCCGCGGGGTGGGTCGACAGGAATTCCGGCGGACGGGAGCCGCCGATCTTGGCGAAGCGCTCCCAGAAGCCCGGGGCCTTCTCGGGATCGTAACCGGCGCGCGCCATGAAGAGCAGGCCGAGGTGGTCGGATTCGGACTCGTGGCCCCGGCTGTAGGGCAACAGGACGCCGAGCTGCGAGCCCAGGCCGATGGCGGCGACCCAGGCCTGCCGCGTCTGGGCATCCTTCTTCCTCGTGGCCTCGTCGGTGATGGCGACGGCCGCGGCGACGCCCATCTGCTGCGAGACGCGCTCGGCGCCGTGCCGGCAGATGACGTGCGCGACCTCGTGGCCGAGGATGACCGCGATGTCGTCGTCGGTGGGCGTGTAGGCGAACATGCCGGCGTTGAAGCCGATCTTGCCCCCGGGCATGGCGAAGGCGTTCGGGGACTTGTCGTCGATGATGGCGAACTCCCAGCGGGCCGGCGGCGGGAGCACGCCGTTGCGGTCATCGCGCCGGGCGGCCGCGACGACCTTGAGGCCGATCTCGCGGATCTTCGCCAGGCGCGGGTCGTTCGGCAACTTCCGCATCTTCGCGAACTCGCCCGCCGAGAGCGAGGCCACCTCGGCTTCGTCGACGAGGATGAACTGGGCGCGGCCGGTGACCGGGGCCGTCTGGCAACCGCCGAGGGCGGCCGCGAGGAGGAGCAGGAGGGGGAGACGCATGGAGATCAAGCCCGGGGCGGCGCGCCGGCTTCGCCGACGTAATACTTGCCGGCGGACGGGTCGTAGGTGTCCGTGTAGACCGACGCCAGGCGGACGGACATCTGGTTGAGGACGGCGCTGAGCATGGGGGCGCCGGCGTCGCGGAGGCGGGCCAGGCAGGCGGCGGCGTTGCGGGCGCTCACCACGTTGAAGCGGACGACATAGAGGACGCCGTCGACCTTGGGGATGAGGTGCAGGGCGTCGGAGACCGCGCCGATGGGCGGGGAGTCGATGAAGACGCGGTCGTAGCGGCGGCGAAGTTCGTCGAGCATCTCGGCGAAGCGCGGGTTGTTGATGACCTGCGTGGGGTTGCGGCAGCTGAGGCCCACGGGCAGGACGTCGAGCCCCGGGGCCACGTCCTTGACGATGGCCTCGTCGAGGGTCATCTCCCCGTTGAACCAGCGGCTCACCCCGCCGTCGCCGGCGAAACCCAGGGACGGGCCGACGTTGGGCAGGCGTAGGTCGGCGTCGACCACGATGACGCGTTCGGAGTGCTGCGCGAAGGCGAGCGCGAGGTTGGTCGCGACGAAGGTCTTGCCTTCGCCCGGGCGGGTGGAGGTGACGAGGAAGACGCGGCCGGCCGCGGAGGCCGGGTTGATCTTCATCGCGGAATAGATCGCGCGGACGGCCTCGGTCGCCTGCCGGTCCTTGTCCTGCCGGGCGAGCAGGGCCCGGTCGGGTCCGGCGGTCTCGGAGACCTTCGGCACGGTGCCGAGGACCTGGATGCCCAGCCCGCCCTCGAGGTCGCGGACGGACTTCAGGCGGTCGTCGAGCGTGCCGAGGAAGATCACGAGGCCGACGCCCGCGAACAGGCCCAGGGCGAGGCCCGCGAGGGCGTTGACGCTGAAGTTCTTGTTGACCGGCTTGTCGGAGACGGAGGGCTTGTCCATCACGCGGATGGAGGTGCTGATGCCGGAGGTCGCCGTGCGCAGCTTGGCCTCCTCGTAGTTGAGCTTCATGCGGCCGAGGAACTCCTCGTTGGCGCGGATATCCTTGTCGATCTTCTCGAGCTCGACGGCGGCGGCCTGCAGCTTGTTGATGGCCTCGTCCTTCTGGCGGAGGATCTCGACCGCGTTGTCCAGCTTGGCGCGGAGGTCGACCTGGGCGGCGGCGAGGGAGTCCGCCTTCGTGGTCACCGCCCGCTTGAATTCGGCGGACAGCTGGGCGAGGGCCTGCCGCTCCGCGATCATCTTGGGGTGCAGGTCGGTGTAGATCTCCTCCATCGCCCGCACGCGCGTCTGCGCGTCGGTCAGCTTGACCCGGGCCCCGGCGACGTCGGCGTCGGCGCGGACCAGGGGGATCTCGGCCAGGTCCCGGCCGGCGGCGCGGTATTGCTTCACGAGGGCGACCACGATGCCGACCTCATCCAGCTGCTTACGGTAGTCCTCGCGGTCCTGGATCAGCTTGGCGCGCTGCGCGGCGATGCTGTTGGTGGTGCCCGCGATGTCCAGCAGGTCGCCGGACTTCACGAGGCCGTTCTTCTTCTCGTAGAGCCGGCGGATCTTGTCCTCGAGGGACTCGATCTCGATGCGGGCCTTCTCGACCAGCGGATGCGTGATGGTGAGGCGCTCGTCCTCGCTGGACTTCTGGATGACGTCGCAGAAGCGCTGGGCGATGAGGCGGGCCAGTTCCCGGTCGGGGTGGGTGAAGTCGACGTTCACCACGAAGGTCTGGCGGGTCGGGTTGACGCCACGCTGCCGGGCGAAGACCTCCTGCTCGGTCAGGGGACCGGTGAAGATGTTGCCCTGCTGGTAGGGCTCCAGCACGCGCTTGCGTTCGGCGGGGGTCAACAGGCGGGAGACGCCCTCGATGACCGCCGTGCTCTTCATGGATTCGATGGCCGTCAGGAAGTCGTCGTTGGAGCCGATGCGCTGGGTCTCGTCGACGGCGGTGTTGCCGCCGCCGATGGTCGGGGTGAGCCGGTAGACGCGGAGCCGGCCGGCGGCGCGGTATTCCGGGATGATGGTGGAGGTGTAGACCACCGCGATGGTCACGAACACCAGGACCGACAGCAGCACCCACCACCAGCGCTCGCGCAGCATGGTGAGGTACTGGGCGAAGGGACCGCCCTTGGCCCCGGGAGCGCCGCCGCCGGCATAGTTGCCGTAGTTGCCGTAGCCCGGCGCGCCGTAGCCCGCATAGCCGCCATAGGCTCCGTAGCCGCGGGGGCCGCGCGAGGGGTCCTCCTGGGGTTGACCGGGCTTGGGCGTGGGCGTGTCCATGGTTCAGAAAGTGCGGTCGCGGACGTAGATCTGATCCTCGTCCTCGAGGGGGAAGTCGGGCTCCTCCCCCTTGTCGATCTTGGACATGTCCTTTTGGATCGGGGTCGGGACGCCGTTCAGGCTGCGGGTCACGGTGACGTCCGTGCGGCTGCCGCGGGCGAGGATGCCACCCGCCATGGAGAGCGCCCGACCGAGCGTGAGCGTCTCCTCCGGGGGCACGAGGACCGAGCCGGGCTTGCCGACGAAGCCGTTCACGTAGACGCGGCGCTCCGCGTAGTTCACGATCGTGAGGACGACCTGCGGACGCTTGAAGTACTTGAGGAAGAGCTTCTCGAGGACGGCCTGGGCCTCGCTGACCGTAAGGCCACCCACCTTGACGATTTCCTTCAGGAAGGGGACGTCCACCGTGCCGTCGGGGTTGATCCGGCGCTCGACCAAGGTGTCCGCCTCGTTGATGACGCCCACCCGGATGGTGTCGCGCGCGCGGAGGCGGTAGCTGGGGCGCACCGGGGCCGGCTCACCGGCGGGGGTGGCGGGGGCGTCGGCGGCGAGCAGTCCGGGGCCCAGCAGGCAGGCCCAGACCATGCCGAGCCGAAGGAGGTCGCGGAGGGTAAGGAGCATGGGAGGAAGCATGAACGGAAAGGGGCGGGAGGTCAACGAGACCCTCCGCCCCTCCGGTTGGCCAAGGCCGGCGCCGATCAGTAGCGGAAGGCGGCCGAAAGCGTCAGGGCGTTGGCCTGGAAATTGGCCGCGGCGTTACCCGGCAGCTTCGAATCGGTGAAGCTGTAGGCCAAGGTGAAGCTCAGGTGGGGATTGTACTTATAATCCGCGCCAAAATTGTAGACCATGGTGTTGATGGTGGTCGTGCCGGCGAGGACGTCGCTCTTGGTGGTGCCCAGGTTGAAGCTCAGGTCGTCGGCGGCGGTGAAGTTGACCGTGTAGGTGTAGTTCGTGCTGTCGATGAGGCCGCCGGTATTGTTCGCGTTGATGTCGCGGGAAAGGGTCAGCGAGTGGTTGACCTTCTCCGTCAGGGTATGCTGCAGGTTGATCGAGAAGGAGGGAATCTGCTGGTCGGCCGCCCCATCCACGGAGGAGGTGGCGTAACCGGCACGGGCGGTCACGTTGAGCTTACCGGCCCCGGTCGGGTCGCCCTTGGCCGTGAGGCCGACGAAGTGCTTGCGCATCTGCAGGGGGTAAGATCCCACGGGACGCTCGGTGGTGATCAAGCCCGGGGTGGCGGTGGAAGTGTTCTGGGAAAAGTAGGGCGCGGGGGAGAAATCCGTGACGTCGTGCTGGTAACGGAGGCCGAAGGAGAGCTTCTCGAAGGCCTGGTAGATGACCTCGACCGGGATGGCCTTGTTGTTCAGCTCCGTCAGGCCGTTGGTGTTGTAGGAGGTCTTGATACCCGGGTTCGCGGGAGCGGGCAAAGGATTGATCTGGGTTTCCACGTTCTCCACGGTCTTCACCGGATTCAGGAAGTGGTTGTAGGTGTTGTTGAACCCGAGGGTCAGGTTGAGCTTCTCGGTCAACTTGTACTTGGCCTCGAAGCTGTGGGCGTAGTTGGACTGGCGCAGCAGGTTGGCGCCCAGCGGGATGACGGTGCCGACGCCCTGTTGGGCCAGGTCGTCGTTACGCACGGTAATACGGTACGAACTATCCAGGCTGAAGCTGAGCGGGCCGCCATCATCGACGCGGATGCTGGCGGAAAGCGCATCGCGGTCGTCCTCGAGGTCGGCCAGGGAGGCCTTGTTGTAGCGGACGATGTTCCGGCGGGCCGAAAGCGTGACGGCGAAGCTGGAATCCTTGCCGTATTCCAGGGCCAAGCCCGGAGTCACCGTCCAAGAGGTGGCGGAGACGGCGTTGGCCGTGGTGTAAAGGTTGTCCGTGATATCCAGCGCGAAAGAGGAATCGAAGAAGATGTCCGTATCGTTGCCGAGCTGGATCAAGGGGGACGTCGGGAAGAGATTGGCGGCACCCAAGGAAGGCCCGACAGCCATGCAGGCGGCGGCGATAAGAAAGCGGACCGAGGTCATTCTGGTAGGGGGTTAGACGCAGACTAGGCATCCCCCACCCCCTATCAACCCCCAAAAGGCAGGGGGTTTCCCCCAGGTAAAAGAAAATCCCGCCTTTCGGCGGGATTTGGTCGGGCCAGTTGCTCGATTCTTTAGGCCTTCGGAACCGTCGGCAGGACGCGAATCTTGCGGTAGGCGGGGAGACCCGTGCCAGCCGGGACCAGGTGGCCCATGATGACGTTCTCCTTGAAGCCGGTCAGCAGGTCGCGCTTGGCCATGGTGGCGGCGTCGGTCAGCACGCGGGTGGTCTCCTGGAAAGAGGCCGCGGAGATGAACGATTCCGTCTCCAAGGAAGCCTTGGTGATGCCCAGCAGGATCGGCTCGGACTCGGCGATCTGGCCGCCGCGCTCGTGGATGGAGCGGTTGGCGTTGGCCAGCAGCGTGCGGTCGACGTGTTCCCCCCAGAGGTGGTCGGAGTCGCCCGGCTCGGCCACGCGCACCTTGCGGAGCATGCGGGCCACGATGATCTCGATGTGCTTGTCGTTGATCACGACGCCCTGCGAGCGGTAGACCTTTTGGATCTCGGTGATGAGGTAATCCTGCACCTTGGACTGGCCCAGGATGTCCAGGATGTCGTGCGGGTCGACGGCGCCTTCGGTGAGGGCCTGGCCCTGCTTCACCTTCTCGCCGGCGGCGACGATGATGTGCTTGCCGTGCGGGATGAGGTGCTCCTCCTCGCGGCCGATGGAGTCGGCGATGATGAGACGCTTCTTGCCGCGGATGGAGGGCTCGAAGCGGACGGTGCCGTCGATCTTGGCGATCTCGGCGGCGTCCTTCGGCGGGCGGGCCTCGAAGAGCTCGGAGATGCGCGGGAGGCCGGCGGTGATGTCCTGCGTCTTGGCGGCCTGGCGGGGGATCTTGGCGAGGACGGCGCCGCGGGTGACGACGTCGCCGTCGTCGACCTCGACGCGGGCGCCGGCGGGGATGGTGAAGGCGCCGAGTTCCTTGCCGGCGGCGTCGACGATCTGGACCTGCGGGTTCTGCTCGTCGGAGTACTCGATGACGTACTTGAAGAACGTGTTGCTGGAGGCGTCGCGCTCCTCGGTGAAGGTCACGCCGGAGATCATGTCGACGAGGCGGACCTTGCCGTCATGGTTGGCGAGGATCGGGGTGAAGTTCGGGTCCCACGCGGCGATCGGCTCGCCCTTGGCGACCTTCTTGCCGTCCTTCACGTTGATGACGGAGCCGGCCACGATGCGGTATTCCTCGACGGGCTGGTCGGCGTCGTTGAGGATGCGGATCGAGCCGTTGCCGTTGACCGCGACCTGGGTGCCGCCCTTGATCTCGACGCAGGTGAGGTCGACGAAGGAGACCTTGCCGCCCTGCTTGGCCTTGACCTCGGGGGACTTGAGCTGCGCGACGCCACCGATGTGGAAGGTGCGCATCGTCAGCTGGGTGCCGGGCTCGCCGATGGACTGCGCGGCGATGATGCCGACGGCGGTGCCGCGCTCGACCATGCGGCCGGTGGACGGGTCGAGGCCGTAGGAACGGGCCGGGATCGCGTTCACGTTCATGTGCGTGAGCGGGGAGAGCACCTTGACGCGGTCGATGCCGACCGTCTCGATGTGCTTGGCGGAGGCCTCGTCAATGAGGACGCCGGCCTTCACGAT
>JBIISU010000207.1:0-2979 GCA_044340815.1 Opitutales bacterium
ACGTTCCTCCGCGACACCTCCGACTATCGCCGGGCCAACCGCCGGCTGGAATACGGCGACGAGCGCAAACCCGAGGTGCGGGAGTTCCTCGAGCGGATCTCCCCGGCGAACCAGGCCGAACGCATCAGGGCGCCCTTGCTCATCGTCCAGGGCCGCAACGACCCGCGGGTCCCGGTGACGGAGGCCGAGCGGATGCGGGACGCCGTCCGGGCCAAGGGCGGGCGGGTCTGGTACGTGATGGCCAAGGACGAGGGCCACGGCTTCGTGAAGAAGTCCAACGCGGACTTCCAGTTCCTCGCCACCGCGCTCTTCCTGCGGGAGTTCCTGCTGAAGTAGCCGCGGTTGTGAATATCTAGAATAAGTCCGCCCCGCCGCCGCCTTGCGCCCGGCCGGGGAGCGGGCAGACTGGGGTCCGCGCGGTCAGGCGCCGCCTTTTCCGGCCGCCCGCCCCGCCCAGTCCCCCAGTCGCATCCGCCGTTCCGCGCGGCGCCCCTCCGCGGGCGCCCGGCGGACCGGCCGCCCGCCCTTTCCCCTTTTTTCCCACCCTCGCATGAAACCCAAGCAGACCCAACCGCCACGCCCGCTCCCCCTCCTCCGCCGCGCCTTCCTCACCGGCCTCGACGCCCCGCAGGCGCGCGACCGCCTGGAACCGCAGGCCTTCCCCCACCCCTCCCTGCGCACGTTGTTCCTCCTCCCCGAGGGCGAGGCGGCGCTGCGCGTGACCGGCCCCGGCCTCCACGGCGACATGCTGCTCACCTTCCGGGCGGACGGCGGCGCGCACGCCCTGACGGTGGATTTCCGGCAGGCGGACAAGGAGGCGGCGGCGGAGCTGCTGGCCGGCCTGGACGGGACGCTGCAGGAACGTCGGCTGCGCCGGCCGCGCCGGCGGCTGATGGGTCACTCGGTCGGCGGCTACCATGACGGCGTGGGGCACTTCCTCATCTGGAACGCGGGCATGCCGATGACCGAGGGACATGAGATCCTCGACGCCGCCATCGACGCCGCGCTGGGCCTGCGCTTCCGCGGCTTCGACGAGATCGGCCGGGCGATGCAGGCGCTGGAGTTCGACCGCCTCGCGCGCGTCGAGGGCGAGGACCTCTTCGGGGCGGACCGGGAAATCCCCGCCTTCCTGCGGCGCGGCATGCGCGCGGACCTGCGCGGCGCCGAGGCGGTGCGGGTGCTGCAGGACGACCGCAAGACGACGCTCGACCGCCGGATCCAGACGGCGCCGGACGACCAGGGCTGGTGCCTCCGGCTCCACCACCGGTGGGACGAGGACCGCCGCCGGCACGTCATCGGCTGGGTCTCCGAGGTCCGCGGCACCCCGCGGCGCCGGCGCGCCGGCTAGGCCCGGCGGGCGGGCTCAGTGAGATTCGTGCCGCTGCATCCGCTCGCCCCAGGCGAACAGGATCATCGAAACGAGGAAGACGCCATGGATGACGGCCTGCCAGAGGACCACCTTCTCCAGGTGGGCGGACATCGCCGTGCCTTGGCCGACGTTATCGGTGATCGCGATGAAGCTCTTGAGCAGGTGGATGGCGGAGATGCTGGCCAGGCTGCCGGCGAGCTTGGCCTTGAGGGTGTTGGCGTTGATGTGGTCGAGCCAATCGGGGCGGTCGCCGTTGTCGCCGAAGTCGATGCGCGAGACGAACGTCACGTAGCCGCCGACGACCACCATGTTCACGAGGTTGGCGACCATCGAGATGTCCACCAGCGAGAGGATGCCCACCATGATGCTGCTCTCGGTGGCGGCGGCGAAGCCCTCCAGCAGGTGCAGCATCTCCTGCACGCTCTTCCACGCGTAGGCGAGGGCCGCGCAGATCAGCGCCACGTAGATCGGGGCCTGCACCCAGCGGCTGGCGAAGATGAAGTATTCGAGGCCGTGCTCGAGCTTCTTGGCGAGGCCGGCGTCCGTGGAGTCTTTGCCCATGCGGCCAGATTCGCCGTTTCCGGGAGCCCGTCAAGCCGCCGGAACGGCCGAGCCGTTACAGAATAAAGATAGAGAGAGGACGTCCGCCGGGCGCCGGTCAGACCCCGGCGCTCGCCGCCGCCTCGCCCAGGGGGCCGGCGTCCGGGTCGCGCAGGTAGGCGTCGGCCTTGGCGGAGACGATGACGCCGTAGTTGATGGTCCCCAGCCAGCCGGACATGATGATGCCGACGCTGCCGGCGTGGTAGAAGCCGCCGACCTGCTCGGGCAGCGCCATGGAGACCTTCAGGCCCTCGAACTTGGTGCCGAACGATGTGCCGCCGACGTGGCGGACGTAACGCTGGACGGTGCGCGGGGTGGCGGCCTCCGCGTGGTCGACCTTGGCGCGGATGTCGGGGATGAACTTCTCGAGGCCGCGGAAGGACTCCTCGATGACGCGCGCCTTGTGCGTCGCGTAATCGGCGTCGGACAGGCCGGCCCAGTCCTCGAACTTCTGGTTCACCGAGGTGACGAT
The DNA here is from genome assembly GCA_044340815.1 of Opitutales bacterium. Taxonomy (GTDB): domain Bacteria; phylum Verrucomicrobiota; class Verrucomicrobiia; order Opitutales; family UBA953; genus UBA953. The sequence continues at coordinate 2,442 of JBIISU010000207.1, forward strand.
CGCGTAGCGCGGGTTCTTCGTGTGCGGACGGGTGTCCGGGTAGTAGACCGAGTAGGTCCGCGAGGTGGTATGGAAGTCGACGAGCTCCTGGCTCGAGAACGGCTTGGCCTCGGAGGTGAACACGAGGTCCCCGATGTGCGGGATGGCCTCGCCCTCGCGCACGCCCATGTAGACCTGGCAGGAGGAGGTGTTCACGCGGACCCGGCGGGCCTCCTCGAGGAACGGGGCCTCGAAGGCTTCCGCGCCGCCCATCTTCAGGACGGTATCCTTGATGTTGGCGTTGGAGACGACGGTGGCGCAGGCGACCTCGGCCTCCTCGCCCTCGCGCGTGCCGCGGAGCTTCACGCCCACGACGCGCCGGCGGCCGGAGGCGTCCTTCGCGACGTGGACCTTCTCGACGAGCACGTTGCGGCGGATGTCGACCCCGTTGGCCTTCATCTCGGCGGTCATGAGGTTGATCATGGTGTCCGTGCCGCCCTGGAAGATGAACACGCCCTTCGACATGAAGTTCGAGAAGACGATGCCGAAGGTGATCGCG
>JBIISU010000064.1:0-6097 GCA_044340815.1 Opitutales bacterium
TGGAGCCGTTGGCGTAGGCGATCGGTTCGAGGAGCAGGCGCTGGACGTCGGGCCGGCCGGGGAAGAACTGCTCGAACAGCTGACGCGTGGTGCGCGGGTCGTTGTCGTAGTAGTTCATCTCGCGCAGGTGCGCGAAGAAGGCCTCGACGGTCTCGGGGGCCAGCCGGAACTGCTCGATCAGGATGCGCGTGAAGTCGGCGCGGTCGAAGGTCGTGCGGACGTCGAAGTCGGGGTTGATGAACCGGACGTCGTGGAGCTGGTGGATGCGGTCCGAGATCCCCTTGGTCCAGTAGCGGCGCGTGGACTTGATCATGCCGTGCGGGAACCCGTGCAGCGAGATGTCGAAGACGTGGCCGCCGGCGCGCTTGAAGTAGGTGGCGAGCCCGCCGAGCTGGTAGTGGTGCTCCAGGAGCAGCACCTTGCGGCCGAACTTCGCAAGGTTGTTCGCGGCCGTCATCCCCCCGAGGCCGGCGCCGATGACGACGGCGTCGTAACGGGGGAGGAGCTGGTCGAACGGCGAAGGCATTGCGGGAAGGAGGAAGTAGGAGGAAGCAGGGGTTAAGGGAAAGCCGAAAGCGGTCAAACCGCCCCGCGACTACTTCCCGGCGACTGCCAGCGCCCAGCCGTCCCGGCCCTTGGTCAGGCGGACCTTCCGTCCGAAGAGCTTCGAGAGCACGGCGGGCTTGAGGACTTCGCCCATCCGGCCGGCGGCGAGGGCGGACCCGTTCCGTAGCAGGAGCGCGTGCGTGAAGGTCGGCAGGATCTCCTCGACGTGGTGCGTGACGAAGACGATGGCCAGGCCGGGCGAGAGCTTCGGGAGGCGCCGCACCAAGGCGAGGAACTCCGCGCGCGCGACGGGATCGAGGCCCGCGCAGGATTCGTCGAGGATCAGCAGCGCGGGGTCCGAGGCCAGCGCGCGGGCGATGAGCACGCGCTGACGTTCGCCCTGCGACAGGTGCCCCCACGGGCGCGCCGCGAGGCCGCCGACCTTCAGGAGCCGCAGGAGCCGGCGCGCGCGGGCGAGCGTCGCGGGCTTCGGGCGGCGCCAGAGGTTGATGAGGCCGTCGGCGCCGCCGGCCACGACCGACAACGACGGTTCGGCGGGCTGGATCATCGCGGCGACCGAGGGGCCGACGAGCCCGATGCGCCGGCGAAGTTCGCGCCAGTCGCTGCGGCCGAAGGTCTCGCCGAGGACGGCCAGCGACCCGGCGGTCGGCGCGAAGTAACCGGTGAGCGCGGCGAGCAGCGAGGACTTGCCGGAGCCGTTGGGACCGAGGATCACCCAATGCTGGCCGGGCTCGACGCGCCAATCGAGTCCGCGGAGGATGACCTTGTCCTCGCGGGCGATGCGGAGGCGTTGGACGGAGAGGACGGGGCGGGAGTGGGCCGGCACGCCGCCAGCATGGACGGAAGCCCCCGCCGCTTCCAAGCCGCAAAGCCGATGGCTCGCGCTTGCGCCCGGGCCCGGGGACCGCTTAATCCCAACCATGCGCCCGGCCTCCCTCCTCCCCTGCCTCCTGGCGCTGGGCCTGTGCGCCGCGGAGCCCGCGATGTCCAAGGAGGATCAGGCGGCGTTCGACGCGCTCCGCGAGCGCATCCGCAAGGACAACCCGGAGACCCGGCCGGCCCCCGCGCCGACCGTGACTGGGCCCGCCGAACCGGGCGCCGGCCCGCGGGTGGTGCGCGTGCAGGTCATCCGGTCGGACCGGGAAAGCGCCGGCTTCGAACTCGTGCTGGTCCTCGACCTGCCGGTGCCGGTCCCGGCGATCATCCGTGGCTCCGGCCACGCCGTCGGCGAGAAGCTGGAATACGAGGGCTCCTTCGAGGGGGCGGCGAAGTTCGAGGGAGCCTACTACCCCTTCCTGAAGTCGAACGCGCCGGCGCCGGTCGTCGTCGCCGCCCCGGCCGCGACCGCGGCCGAACCGGAGCCGTTCGTCGCCGACATGGACGAGCAGGGGCTCGAGACGGCGCCGGGGTTCAACGCCTTCACCGTCAGCAAGATCCTCTTCGCGGGCTTCGCCATCATCTCGATCGCGATGGTGGTGCTCCGCACCAAGGCGAAGATCGAGGAGCGCGCCATCAAGCGCCACCGCAAGCGCTGAGAGCCGCGGGCGCATGCGTATCCTCACTTTGCTGCTCGCCGGCGCGACGCTCCTCGCCGTGACCGCGGTCGCCGCGACCAACGCCGAAAAGGCCCGCGCGACGGCCGAGGCGATGAAGGCGGGCGGCGGTCCGCGCGCCACCGCCACCACCGGCGCCAAGGTCGTCCCGGCCCGCGCCGACGCGGACGATTTCCGGCCGACCCCCGCGGACGCCCCGTTGGCGGCGGGCGGCCTGACCCGCATCACCTGCCTCTACCGCGGGACGGATCCCTACCACTACCAGCTCTGGTTGCCGGCGGACTACGCGTCCACGCCGACCTTGGCGCGACCGACGCTCTTCATCGCGGCGCCCGGCGGCAAGGCGACGATGGGGGAAATGGCGGACTGGATACGGCGTCACGGCTACATCGCCGTGATGCTCGAGGAGTCCCGCAACGGCGACTGGGAGCCGACGGTCGGCAATTTCCTCGCGGCCCACGACGACGTCGTCAAACGGGTGCGCGTGGCGGAGGGCCGCAAGGTCGCCACCGGCCTGTCCGGCGGCGCCCGCGCCTGCTCGGTGTTCGTGGGCCTGCGCCCTGGGTTCGGCGGCCTGCTCTTCCAGGCGGCCGGCTACGCGACGGTCGGTCCCAACGGCGCCTCGCCGCTGCCCGGGATCAAGGCCCCCGCCTTGGCCGCCACCTTCGGCGAGAAGGATCCCAACTACGCGGAAGGGCCGCGCATGAAGCGCCTCTTCGGGGACCGGATGGAGCTGTTCGAGTTCCGGGGCGGCCACCAATGGGCCCCGAAGGAGACGGTCGAGGAGGCCCTCGACTCGATCGACGCACGGCTGCCCAAGTAGGCGGAGCCCCAGCGGAGGGTTGCCAAGGCCGGCCGGCCTCGCCATCGGTAGGCCATCCTCATGCGCCTCCTCCCGAGCCTGCCCCTCCTCCTGGCCGCCGTCGCCTTCGCCGCCGATGCGGCGCCGAAATTCGCCGACCCCAAGCCGCAAGCGTACCACCTCACGGCGCGCGCCAGCGAGGTCGACCCGCGCTGCCAGTCCCACCCCGAGGTGGGCTTCGTGCTCGAGAAGGACGGCAAGCCGCAGGACGTGCAGCATGCGAACGTCGACACGCGCGTCGCGCCCCGCGGACAACTCGTCATCTGGCTCATGGGTTACAGCCAACCGCTGGCCGACAAGGTCAACGGCTACGGCCTCCACCACATCCAGGTGGCCTACGCCCGCGAATGGTTCGGCAAGCTCAACACCGAGCCGGCCGACGACCCCCAACACCTCGGCAACATCCGCCTCGAGGCGACCACCGGCGTCGACGCGAGCAAGGCCATCGACATCCCCGCGCCCGACAGCATGAAGGAACGGGCCTTCCGGTTCGTGAAGCACCTCGCCAAGACCCACCCGCAGGGCCGCTGGGAACAGTTCCTCGCCAAGGACGGCCAGGGCCTCGACTGGGAGAAGGTCATCGTCTCCGGCGCCTCGCACGGAGCGACGTCCTCCGCCCGCTTCGCCATCGCCCAGAAGGTGGCCCGCGTGGTGATGTTCTGCGGCCCCCGCGACCAGCTCGACAACTGGCAGGGCCTGCCGTCCGCCACCCCGGCGAACCGCTTCTTCGGCTACAGCCACGTCCTCGACGGCGGCTGGGCGGGCGACCACTACCCGCGTTCGTGGCTGCTGCTCGGCCTGAACAAGTTCGGCCCGATCGTGAACACCGACGAGGTGAAGGCCCCCTTCGGCCATTCGCGCCGGCTGATCACGAAGTTCGACGTCAAGGGCGACGCCAACAAGGCGCACGGCTTCGTGCAGGTGAACAAGAACGCCCCCAAGGACGCCAAGGGCAACTACCTCCAGGAAGATGTCTGGCGCTACCTGTTCACTTCCCCGGTGGACGAGGTGGGCGCGGCGGTCCCGGCCGAGCCGGAGACCCGGATGAACCTCCGCGCTTCGCCCAAGAAGAAGTAAGTCCCCACACCGACGGCTTGCCCTCCCGGGTCACCCCCGGTTGGATGGCTCTTCTCCTCCCGTGGCCATCCGCATCGACCTCCTCACGCTCTTCCCCGGCATGGCCGACGGCTTCCTGCAGGAGTCGGTCATCGGCAAGGCCATGGACAAGGGCCTGATCCAATTCAAGGCGCACGATGTCCGGGCCTACTCCAAGGATAAGCACCGCAAGGTCGACGACATGCCCTACGGCGGGGGCCCGGGCATGCTGATGACCTGCCAACCCCTCTTCGACGCGGTGGACGCCCTGGCTACCCCCGGCTGCGAGGTGATCTACCTTTGCCCCGATGGCGAGCAGCTGACCAACCCCTTGGCCAAGGAATTGGCCCAAAAAGAGCACTTAATCCTCGTTTCGGGGCATTACGAGGGCATCGACCAGCGTTTTCGGGACCGCAAGGTCACCCGCGAAATCTCCATCGGGGACTATGTCCTGACCAACGGGACCCTCCCGGCCTGCGTCCTGGTCGATTGCCTTGGCCGGCAAATCCCCGGGGTGCTGGGGGAGGAAAACTCCTTGACGGGGGACAGCTACAACGGCAAGTTGCTCGCCTTTCCGCAGTTCACCCGACCCGCCGTTTACGATGGTCTCGAGGTGCCCCCGGTCCTCCTTGGAGGAAATCACGCCGAAATCGACAAATGGCGCCGGGAAAGGCAAATCGAGAAGACTCAGCAACGCAGACCGGACCTACTGAAAGACCAAGCAACCAAGCCATGAGCAACCATCCCCTCATCCAATTCGCCACCCAAAGCCAGCTGAAGACCAGCCGTGGCGACGACTCCTTCAAGGTCGGTGACGGCGTCAAAGTCTCCACCAAGGTCCGCGAAGGCGACAAGGAGCGTACCCAGCTCTTCGCCGGCATCGTGATCCAGCGCAAGGGCGGCGGCATCCACGAGACCTTCACCGTCCGCCGCGTCTCCTTCGGCGAAGGCGTCGAGCGCACCTTCCCCGTCCACTCCCCCAACATCGAGAAGATCGAAGTCGAACGCGTGTCCCAGGTCATGCGTGCCCGCCTCTTCTACCTCCGCGATCGCCAGGGTAAGTCGGCCACCAAGGTTAAGGAAAAGCGCTTCGAGCCCTCCGAAGTCGCCGCCAAGTAAGCCCTCCCGGCCTACCGCCCAAAACCCCGCCTTTCGGCGGGGTTTTTTGTGCCCTCCGGCCCCCCGTCCAGCCCGGCGATTGGGATTACACGCCATAAACAACTGATGGTAAGTGGCTTATTTTTAGGTTTTTCCATGGGCTGCCTGGAGCCTGGGGAAAAATTTCCCCGAATCCCGCCGGGGAATGCTTGACTCCACCCCTCCCTCCTGCGTCTTTCCACCTCCCTCATTTTCCAACCAACATGCTACGCATCCGCCTCCAACGCTTCGGCACCAAGAACGAGCCCACCTACCGCCTCGTCGTCGCCGAACAGAGCATCCGCCGCGACGGTCGCTTCGTCGAAGTCCTCGGCAACTACAACCCCGCCGCCCGCGGCAAGGCCAACCCCCTCAGCATCAATGTCGAGCGCGTCGATCACTGGATCAAGCTCGGCGCCCAGCCCTCGGACACCGCGAAGTCGCTCGTGAAGCGCGCCCGCGCGGCCGCTCCGGCCAAGGCCTGAAGCTAGCACCACACGGCGGAAACGCCCCACCCTGACGACGTCACACCCTGCCCACCGGCAGGGTGTTTCGTTTGGCGGGGTCGCGGGTCGGGGCCGACCTCAGTTGATCTTCGTCCAGCCGCCCTGCCCATCCTTCTCGAGCCGCTGGAAGCCGGCCCGGGCCAGGCGTTCGTCGCTCACCGACTGCTTCATCGCGCCCTCCCCGTAACGGATGGTCAACGAGGGGGACTCCAGCACGCGGCGGCACGGCTCACCGGTCGCGGGGTGACGCGTGAAGTCGGGGGCCTCGGCCGGCAGGTCGACCTCGAACTCGTCGCCCTCGGCGCCGTCGGCCTTAAGCACGATGTAGCGTCGCAGCGGCATGGGTTCACTTCTTGGACGCCCGGGGGTCGAAGGCG
>JBIISU010000245.1:0-2591 GCA_044340815.1 Opitutales bacterium
CCCTTTGCGAAGTGTGCGCCAACCCCAAGCGGGAGGCCGGCTCCCTCTGCGTGGTCGAGCAGGTGCCGGACCTGATGGCGATCGAGCGCTCCGCCTCGTTCCGCGGCACCTACCATGTCCTGCACGGCCGCCTCTCCCCCATCAATGGCGTGGGCCCGGCCGACCTCAACCTCGCCAGCCTGGAACAGCGCCTCCGCGACGAGCCCATCGCCGAAGTGGTGCTCGCCCTCGGCAACGACATCGAGGGCGAGGCGACCTGCCACTATATCCGCGAGGCCATCCAGGCCATCCGTCCCTCCATCAAGGTTTCCCGCATCGGCTTCGGCCTGCCCAGCGGAAGCGGGCTGACGTTCGCCGACCCCGCGACCTTGCGCAGCGCGTTGGAGGGCCGTCGAGATGTCGGCGGCTGAGGGCTGGGGGACCTACCCGGCCGCGGCGGAGGCCCACTGGATCGGGCGGGCCGAAGCGGCGACCGACCTGCTCGGCGACGCGGCGTTCGAGCGGCTGGCCCACGCGGTCGCGAGACTGTCCGACCTCTTCACGACCGAGCGGCCGGAAGGCCGTTTCCCGGATTACTTCGCGGAAGAGGAACTGCTCGCCGCCTACGGCATCTTCTTCCTGCCGCAAAGCTTCGTGCGCACCGGCTATGCCTTGGCCCAAGCGATGGAGTTGCGGGGCTGGCGACCGGCTTCGGCCATCCCCGCGATCCTCGACCTCGGCTCCGGCCCCGGATCCTGCGGAGCCGCCGTGGCCCACCACCTCCGGCGGTGCGGCGCCGGCCGCGTCGAACTCGCGGCCGTCGACCGCTCGCCGGGCGCCTTGGCCGGTCTCGAACGTTTTGCGGAGGAGTTCCTGGGCTCACCGGTGACGGTCCGTACCCGCGTCGGCGATGCGTCCCGACCCGAGACTTGGCCGGAGGGGGATTTCGACGTGATCGTCGCCGGCTTCGTGCTCAACGAGATGACCCACCTTGATGCGAAGTCGACGCTGGCTTGGTTCGCCGCGTTGCGCCGCCGCCTTCGCCCCGGCGGACTGATCCTCCTGCTGGAACCGGCCTTGCGCACGACGGCCGAACGGCTGCAGCGACTCAGCGAACAGGTCTGCGCGGACGGCAGCCTCACGCGCGTCGGTCCAGAACTGGACGCGCACGCCTGCCCCCAGTTGCTCGCCGGCGAGCATTGGAACCATGAGTCGCGCCCCTGGACGGCGCCGGCCTCGGCCGCCTATGCGAACCGCCGGCTCTTCCGCGACCTCCGCGAGGTGCGCTTCGCCTGCGCGCTCTTCACCGACGCCCCCGTGACCGCGCTACCGTCGACGGCCGTGCGGCTGGTGTCCGACGTCCAGATCATCAAGGGGCTCCTCCGTTTCATCGTGGTACGCGCCGGGGTACTGCAGTCGGTCGAGGTACCGACCCGCGGCCTGTCGAAACACGACGTCAAGGCGTTGGCCGCCACGTTCGGACGGGGCGATGTCGTGACGTTCCCCGTCCTGTCGGGAGCCAAGGTGCGGCTGGCCGACCGCGGCGAACTCCAGGTCCTTTGGTCACCGGTCCGGCCTTAACCCAAACGTAACCTTGCAGGAACCTCCATTTAACGCGGGGGTTGTTGCTTCTTAATGCCGCCTACGGTCGATTAAGCGCCCGTTGCTGACAACCCGTCCGCCGCCCCCTACGCTTCCACCACGCCCGATGTTTAACCGCGAACTCAGTTGGCTCAGTTTTGACCGACGCGTGCTCGAGCTCGCGGAAGACCCCTCGGTGCCGTTGCTCGAACGCGTCCGCTTCCTTTCCATCGTCAGCTCGAACCTCGATGAGTTCTTCGAGATCCGCGTAGCCGGCATCATGCAGCAGGAGGAATCCGCCAGCCATCCGGCGACCCGCGAATTCCTCCTGCAAGTCCTCCGCCAAGCCCACGCGCTGGTCGCCGCCCAACAACGCTGCTGGCAGGAGCAACTCGTGCCGGAACTGGCCGCCGCGGGCATCGTCGTCAAGGCGCGGCAACAACTGGACGACGTGGATCGGCGGGCGCTCTCCGAGCGCTTCGACCGCGAAATCCTTCCGGCGCTCACGCCCTTGGCCATCGACCCGTCCCACCCCTTCCCGGTGCTGACGAACAAGGGCTTGTACCTACTGGTCCTGTTGCGGGCCCCGGCGACGGGCGAGCTGCGTCGCGCCGTCGTCCCCGTCCCGCGCATCCTCCCGCGCGTGCTCGCCTTGGCCGACCAGCGGGGCTTCACGCTCCTCAGCCACGTCATCCAGACCTTCCTCCACCGCCTTTTCCCCGGACTCGAACTGCAGGGCTCGTGGGCGTTCCGGATCACCCGCAACAGCGACCTCTACGTCGACGAGGAGGAAGCCGGCAACCTGCTCGAGGCCATCGAAGAGGAAATCCGCAACCTACGCAAGGGAGCGACCGTCCGCCTGGAGGTCGAAGCCGACATCCCCACGCCCGAACTCGATTGGCTGCTCGCCTCGACGGAATTGTCGCCGGAGAACGCCTTCCTGAATCCCGGCCCGGTCAACATGCTCCGGTTGGCGAGCCTGATCGATCTGGTGGCGCGCCCCGACCTGCTCTACCCCGCCTTCACGCCCA
>JBIISU010000246.1:0-2576 GCA_044340815.1 Opitutales bacterium
CCCGCGTCCAGGATATCGTCTCCACCGGCGCCCGGGAATTCCTCAAGCTGGATTCCGGCATGACGGAGATCCTGCGTCCGTCGCTCTACGGCTCGCAGCATCCGGTCCACCTTTATCCCGCGCAGGCCACCGGCGCCACGCGCGACTACGTCATCGTCGGGCATTGCTGCGAATCCGGCGACCTCATCAGCTGCGCGCCGGGCGAACCCGAGACGTTGGCGACGCGCACCCTGCCCGCCGCGCGCCCGGGCGACCTGTGCGTCATCGGCGGCGCCGGCGCCTACTGCGCGGGCATGAGCACGAAGAACTACAACTCCTTCCCCGAGGCGCCCGAGGTCCTGCTGCGGCGCGACGGGAGCGTCGCGCTCATCCGCCGCCGCCAGTCCCTCGAGCAGATCCTCCAGAACGAGTTGCCCGTCGCCGGCCTCTGACCGTGCCGTTGGTCTCCCCACCCTTGGGCGCCACCGTGCCCGCTTCGCCGCACGCGACCGTCGTCAGCCTGCCCACGCTCGCCGACGTCGAAGGCTACGAGCGCAAGGATCCGGCGACGCTCCGCCACATCACCGTCGGCTACCCCCGCTTCGTCCGCAACCGGCTCGTCTGCGCGGCCGCCGCGCGCGCGGCCGCCGCGTTGGGTCGCACCGGCGAACTTTTCCCGCTCGTCTCGCGCGCCGCGGCGCTCGCCTGGGCCGACCGCGCCGGGGCAGTGGTGACGTCGCTCGACGACGTCGGCGATTGGGTGCTGCTGACGACGCCGCCGGGCGACGCCGCGGCGCGCCTCGCGAAGTTCGTCCAGCATACGGGCATCCTCATCTCCTCGCGCCAGGCCGACGCTTACCTCGCGCCGGAGCGTCGCCACGTCGGCGCGCCGCCCGCCCCGGTGCAGGCCGCGCTCGCGCCCTACCTCGCCGGCGTCGCGCCCGCCGACATCCTGCTGGCCACGTCGGGCATGAACGCCGTCGCCGCCGCGATCGCCGCGGTCGACGCCGTGCAGCGTCCCCGCGGGCGCCGCGCCTGGATCCAGCTCGGCTGGCTCTACGTCGATTCGACCCGCCTGCTCGAGAAGGCCGCCGACGCCCCGCACCACTTCGTCGCCGACGTGCGCGACCTCGCCACGGTGGAGCGGCTCCTCGCCGCGGGCGACGTCGCCGGCGTCCTGACCGAGCTGCCGAACAACCCGCAGCTGGAGACGGCCGACGTCCCGGCGCTGCGCGCCCTCTGCGATCGCCACGGCGCGCGCCTGCTCCTCGACCCGAGTTCGGTCGGGCTCGCCACCGTCGACGTCCTGCCCTGGGCCGACGTCCTCTGCAGCAGCCTGACCAAGTACGCGGCGGCCGAAGGCGACGTGATGGCGGGCGTGCTCGCGGTGAACCCGTCGCGCCCGGACGCCGCCGCGCTCCTCGCCGCCGCCCGCGCCACCTTGTCGCCGCTGCACCCGCTCGACCTGGCCGCGCTCGCCGCGCAGGTCGGTCGGCTCGGCGAGGTGACGGCCCGCCTGTCCGCGACCGCCGCGGAACTCGCCCGTCGGCTCGCCGCGCATCCCGCCGTCGCGCGCGTGCGCACGGCCGACACCGGCCCGACCGCCGCCGCGTTCCGCGCGCTCCGTCGGCCCGGCGCGGGAGCCGGCGCCCTCATCACCATCGAGCTCCGCGGGGAGATGCGCGGCGTCTACGATCGCCTGCGCGTCGTCAAGGGTCCCAGCTTCGGCCTCCGCTACACCTTGGCGACGCCCTTCCTCTGGCTCGCGCACTTCGAACAGGTCACGACCGAGGCCGGCCGCGCGGAGATCCGCGCCGCCGGCCTGGATCCGGACCTCCTCCGGATCTCGGTGGGCGCCGAGCCCATGGAGGAGATCTGGGAGGCGTTCGCCGAGGCGTTGGCCTGATCAGCCTTCGTCCTCGTCGTCCGGCTCGGCGGGTTCCTCGCGGGCGGCCTGCTTCCGCGGCGCCGCGGCCTTGCGGGCTTCGCGCGCCTTGAGCATGCGTTCGCGGAACGCCGCCTTCTCCTTCTCGAGCAGGGCCGCCGCCTCCGGGTCGACCTTGCCGAGCCCTTCGGCGAAGGCCTTGCGGTAGGCCTCCTCGGATTCGGTCGCGCGCTTGTTCGCCGTCCGATAGTCGGCCTGGGCTTTTTGGGCGAGCGCCCGGTCGACTTTCGCCTGCTGGTGGGCGGCGGCGACTTCGGGCAACGCGTTCGCCTGCTTGCGGGCCGCGACCAGCCGATCGTGCCCGGCCTCGTCGTCGCGCGCGGGCGACGGCGTCGCGGGTTTGTCCGCCGCGTACGCGGGGAAGGGGAGGGGCGCCGCCAGGAGGGCGATCGCCAGGAGGGAGGTGGTGGTTTGCATGGGTTTGGTGGGAACGGGCTTGAGGAGGGGGCGGGCTTCTGGACAATTCAAGCCGAGCCCCTTAGGGTTCATCGCATGAGACTTTCCCCCCGTCCGCTGCTGGGTTTCTTCCTGGCCTGCCTGCTCGTCCTTCCCCTGGCCGCGCAGAAGAAGAAGACCGGCGGCCTCATCCTGGAGGCGCCCGACCTGCCGCCCGTGCCGACGATCCCCAACGCGTTCGCCCAGGTCGTCGGCA
>JBIISU010000247.1:0-2571 GCA_044340815.1 Opitutales bacterium
CGTGCTGCCCTAGCCTCAGTCACTCGGTGGGGCTGACCGTCCTCGGTCGGCCGCCGTGCCGCGTTTTCCCTAGCGTTGTTGATATCTTCTTAAGCACGGCCAACTAGGGCAGTACGCGGTGCTGCCCCTTCCTGGCGACAACCTCACCTCCTCATCCACCCGATTAACTTGCTGTACCAGCGGGTGGGTTTCGCGGTGGGGCGGTGTTCGCGCAGGAGGGTGAGGATTTCCTGGCGCCCGAACATCGTGGCAAAGTCGGCGGGCGTGGAGCCGCCTTGGTCGCCCACCGGGTCCGCCCCGGCGTCCAGGAGCATCCGCGCGATTTCGAGGTGGCCCTTGAAGGCGACCCCGCCGAGCGGCGTCTGCCCCTTCTCGTTGCGGAGGTCGACCTGCGCCCCGGCCTTCAAAAGCATCGCCACGGTTTCGGCGCGTCCTTGGTAGGCGGCGATCATCAGGAGGGTATTGCCCTTGGTGTCGCGCAGGTCGATGTCGAGTCCTTGCTTGAGCGCCTCGGCCAAGCGGGCGGTCTCGCCGTTGCGGGCGAGTTCGGCCATGGGCTCGGGCAGTTGCAGCGGGGCGCTCATGAGTCTGTTTGAACGCAAAACTGGGCCGACCGCCAGCCCGACCTCGGAAATTAGCCCGCCTCGCCCTTGCGGGTCTCGGCTTCGGCCTTCCAGAGTCGGTAGCGTACCTCGAGACCCTCCGGGACGTAGACGATCACCGGGAGCTTGCTGTTGTAGCGGACCGGCCCCGTGGAGGCCATCGTCACGAAGCGGGTGACTTTCGGCGCATCCAGCGGGACGCCGATCAAGGTGGTGAACAGGTGGCCCGTCGCCTTCGCCTCGTAGAAGTTGTAGCCCCAGCCTTGGACCGTCTTCTCCTCGATCTTGGCCCCACCGCCGACGTGGTTGACGCCATCGGTCTCCATGACCTTGCCGACGCTGAGTTCGATGTTCCAGGCGGACTCATCCGTTTGGGCGTCCAGGTGGATCACGATGCGCTTCTGGCCGGCGCTTGCGGCCGGGTAGGCCTTGCGCCACTGGCTCGCCTCGTCGGGGTATTTGGCCGGCTCGGCAGCGGACAGGACGGCGGAGAGGCAGGCGAGGACCAGGAGGGAGCGCATGGCAATAAGGTTGGCGGTAAACCAACGCGTGTCGACCAGTCGATTAGCCCAACAGCTGCCGCAGGCCGGCTTCGTCGAGGATCGGTACGCCGAGTTCCTGGGCCTTGGTCAGTTTGGAACCGGCTTCCTCCCCGGCGACGACGTAGTCGGTCTTCTTGCTGACGCTGCCGCTGACCTTGCCGCCGGCTTTCTCGATGAGGTCGCGGGCTTCGTCGCGTCCCAACGTGGGCAGGGTGCCGGTCAGGACGAAGGTCTTGCCGGCGATGCCCTCGACGGCGGCCGCGGCGGGCGCCTCGACGAGGTTCAGGCCGGCTTCGCGCATGGCCTTGATCCAATCGCGGTGCTGCGGGTCGCTGAAGAAGCCGAGGATGGATTGCGAGACTTCCACGCCGACCCCGCTGATGATGGCTTCGTGGGAGACGCCGCCTTTCTTGCCGACCTTGGTGACGAGGAGGTCGGTGGGCTGCGCGGCCTCGAGCGCGTCCAGCGACTTGAAGTGGCGGGCGAGGTCCTTCGCCGTCTGCATGCCGACGTTGGGGATGCCGAGGGCGTGGATGGCACGCCAGAGTTCGCGCTGCTTGGCCTGGGCGACGCCGGCGAGCATGTTGTCGACGGACTTCTCCTTGAAGCCCTCCAGCATCATCCATTCGCCGCGGTTGAGCTTGAGCGCGTCGACCGGGGCGTCGACCAACGTCAGGTCGATGAGCTGCTCGGCCACGGCCTCACCGAGGCCGTCGATGTCGAGGCACTGCTTGCAAGCGAAGTGGATCAACCGGCGGATCTTCATCTCCCGCGAGGGAGCGCGGAGCTTATAGGCCGCTTCGTCGCCCACGCGGACGGCGTCGAGTCCGAGTTCCTTGAGCCGGCCTTCGAAATCGAAAGGCACCGCTTCCGCGGGACGCTTGGAGTGGACCACCTCGAGGATTTGCGGGATGATTTCCCCGGCCTTCTGGATGCGCACGGTGTCGCCTTCGCGGATATCCTTGCGGGCGATCTCGTCGGCATTGTGGAGCGTGGCTCGGGCGACGGTGGAGCCGGCGAGTAGGACGGGGTCGAGTTCGGCGACGGGGGTGATCGCCCCGGTGCGGCCGACCTGCATGGTGATCGCGCGCAGCACGGTCTCCGCGCGGTCCGGAGGGAACTTGAACGCCACGGCCCAGTGCGGGAACTTGCTCGTGCGGCCGGCCTTCTGCTGCTCGGCCAGGCGGTCGACCTTCACCACGGCGCCGTCGGTCGGGAAGGGGAGGTCGCGGCGGAGGCCATCCAGCTTCTGGATGGCGGTCCAGGCCGCCTCGATGCCGCGCTTCACCGGGATGTCGTCGCGCGTGGGGAAGCCCCAGCGGGTGAGCCGGGCCTTGAACTCGGAGAGCGTGGCGAAGGTCGCCGGCTCGCAGGCGCCCAGGCCGTAGCAGAGGACGCTGAGGCGGCGTTTGCGGGCTTCCGTGAGG
>JBIISU010000248.1:0-2568 GCA_044340815.1 Opitutales bacterium
CTTGCTCAAGGTCCTCGGCACCGGCGAGATCACCCGCGCCGTCACCGTCTCCGCCCACCGCTTCTCCGACGCCGCCAAGGCGAAGATCGAGAAGGCCGGCGGCAAGGCGATCCTGCTCAAGGCGGCCACCGCCGCCGAGTGAGCCGCGGCTCACCCCCGTCCTGATGTTCTCGGCCTTCGCCAACAGCTGGAGGATCCCCGAGCTCCGCGCCCGGTTGATCGCCACGGTCGCCCTGGTGTTCGTCGCCCGCATCGGCGCGAACATCCCGCTGCCCGGCATCGATCCCAAGGACATCATGGAGTACTACCACTCCATGGCCGACAACGCCTCGGGGGGCGTGGTCGCGATGTACAACATGTTCACGGGCGGCGCGCTCCTCAAGGGCGCGGTCTTCTCGTTGGGCATCATGCCCTACATCAGCGCCTCGATCATCATGCAGCTCGCCTCGGCGGTCGTCCCGTCGATCGCCCGCCTGCAGCAGGAAGGCGACGTGGGCCGGCAGAAGGTCGCCCAGTACTCCCGCTACCTGACGATCGTCATCGCCATCGTCCAGTCCGCCCTCCTGCTCGGCGCCTTCTGCAATCCCCAGCAGGTCGGCCAGGCCCTCGGCCTCGGCAATTTCCAGGGCACCATCGTGGTGATGGAGAACAAGACCCTCTTCGTCCTGCTCGGCGTCTGCCTCCTCACCTCCGGCGCCATCGTCATGCTCTGGCTCGGCGAGCAGATCACCCAGCGCGGCATCGGCAACGGCACGTCCATCCTCATCACCGTCGGCATCCTGGCCGACATCCCCGGCGCCGTGACCTCGTTCGTCACCGTCGCCTTCGGCGGCAAGGTCGGCGCCGCCACCGCCTCCGCCCACGGCTGGGAGAAGGCCGCCGGCATGATCATCCTCTTCGTGCTCGTGACCGCCGCGATGGTCGCGATCAACCAGGCCGTCCGCAAGATCCCGATCCAGTACGCGCAGCGCATGGTCGGCAAGAAGATGGTCGCCGCCCAGACCAACTACCTCCCGCTCAAGGTCAACTACGCCGGCGTCATGCCCGTGATCTTCGCCGGCGCGATCATGAGCTTCCCGCCGATGCTGCTGCGCCCGCTCAGCGGCCTGTCCCCCCAGCTCGCCTTCCTGGCCGAGTGGGCCGACGTCTTCAACCGGAGCAACTGGTTCTACTACACGGTCTACGCCGTCCTCATCTTCGGCTTCAGCTACTTCTGGATTTCCATCATGTTCCGCCCGGTGCAGATCGCCGACGACCTGAAGAAGAACAACGGCTACATCCTCGGCGTCCGCCCCGGCCAGCACACCGCCGAGTTCCTCGACTTCGTGATGACGCGCCTGACCCTCGCGGGCTCGCTCTTCCTGCTCATCATCGCGCTGATGCCGGACCTCTTCATCCTCCAGCTCAGCTTCCCGCAGCGCCTCGCCACCTTCCTCGGCGGCACCGGCGGCCTGATCACCGTGGGCGTGATGCTGGACACCATGCGCCAGGTCGAGACCTACCTCCTCCAGCGCAACTACGAAGGCTTCCTGAAGAAGGGCCGCATCGGGGGCGTCCCCGTCCCGGCCCCCGGCCTGCGCAACGAAGGCGATGCCGCCGTCCTCGGTTCGCTCGAGCGCACCTGCCTGCTGCTGTTCCTCCTCGGCGTCGCCGCCTGGGTCGTGAACCATTTCGTCTGGGCCGCTCGCTGAGCCTCGTCGGATGATCGACCTCAAGTCCCCGGATGAAGTCAGCCGCATGCGGTCGGCCTGCACGGCCGCCGCCCGCGTCCTGCAGGACCTCGCCGGGTTGGTCGTCCCCGGCGTCTCCACCGCCGGCCTCGACGCCGCGGCCCGCGGGCTGATGGCGCGCCATGGCTGCGAGAGCGCCTGCCACGGCTACGTCGTCGGCCGGCTCACCTATCCCGGCTACATCTGCATCTCCCTGAACGACGAGGTCGTCCACGGGATCGGCGCCCCCGACCGCATCGTCCGGGAGGGCGACCTGGTCTCCCTCGACGTGGTCGTCCGCCGCGACGGCTACATCGGCGACAACGCCCGGACCGTCATGGTCGGCAAGGTCGCCCCCGAGGCCCGTCAGCTTTGCATCGACACCGAGCAGGCCCTGCATGCCGGCATCGCCTCCATCCGCCCGGGCAGCAGGGTAGGGGACCTCTCGGCGGCCATCCAGGCGGCCCTGACCCCCGGGGGGTATGGCATCGTCCGCGACTTCGTCGGCCATGGGGTCGGGCGCAAAATGCACGAAGAACCCCAGATTCCGAACTACGGTAAGGCCGGAACTGGGCCTAAGTTGCTGCCTGGCATGGCTTTGGCTATCGAGCCGATGGTCAACCTCGGCAGCCATAAGATCGTCATGGCCGCCGACGGCTGGACCGCCCGGACCGCCGATGGCAAGGTCTCGGCCCACTTCGAGCACACGGTCCTGGTCACCGAAACCGGGGTCGAAATCCTGACCGTGCCATAACGCCGCATTTTTTGCTTTCCAATCCCCTCAGAACCTTCAAGTTCCGACCTCTTTCCCACCTTCCAAACAGCACGGACACCATGCCTCGAATCCTCGGCGTAGACA
>JBIISU010000250.1:0-2552 GCA_044340815.1 Opitutales bacterium
CCCACCGAAGCCCTCAATAGGGCCGAAGTCTGGGAGGCGTTGCTCCAGGAGATGCCCATGACGGCGATGATCAGGAATCTCGGCAACCTCTCGAAGGTGGGTCTGCTCAAGCCCCTCTCCGATGCCGAGAAACTGATCTACCAGAGGCTGACCGATGCCGAAAGGCTGAGGGGCGCCAAGGTGCACCCCATCCAGGTGCTCTCCGCCCTGAGGACCTACGCCTCGGGCAGGGGCGTCAGGTCGGCGGCCACTTGGACCGTCTCGAACAAAACCGTCGAAGCCCTCGACGAGGCGTTCGAGCTGTCCTTCGGGGCCGTCGAACCCGCGGGCACGAGGCACCTCCTCGGCCTCGATGTCTCCAGCTCGATGTCCTGGGGCGAGATCGCCGGCGTACCCGGGCTCACGCCTTCGGCAGCGACGGCCGCTCTCGCGGTAGTCGCTGCGAGGACGGAGCCTTGGACCGCCATCATGGGTTTCGCCGATTCGTTCAGGGACCTTGGTATCACCGCCAAGGACAGGATCGATGAGGCGACCAGGAAGGTCTCCGGGCTCACGTTCGGCGGTACCGATGCCTCGTTGCCCATGACCTGGGCGCTGGCGAACAAGGTGAACGTCGACACGTTCGTCGTCCTCACGGACAACGCGACGTGGGCGGGCCAGATCCACCCCGTGCAGGCTTTGGTGAAGTACAGGCAGGCCACCGGCATCGACGCCAAGTTGATCGTGGTCGGCATGACTTCGACGGGCTTCACGATCGCGGATCCCACCGATGCCGGGATGCTCGATGTCGTCGGTTTCGACGGCGCGACGCCCGCGCTCATGGCCAAGTTCGCGAAAGGCCTCATCTAAGGCAATCCCTACAGA
Organism: Opitutales bacterium; assembly: GCA_044340815.1. Taxonomy (GTDB): domain Bacteria; phylum Verrucomicrobiota; class Verrucomicrobiia; order Opitutales; family UBA953; genus UBA953. The sequence continues at coordinate 865 of JBIISU010000250.1, forward strand.
GGCCGGTCGGCGGAGCTCACCCCTCCGTCGTCCCGGCCCCTTTCTTTCCCCTTCTTTCCTTGCTGGCCCCGGCCGCCGCCGCGTCCCCGGTATCCCTTTCCACCTCCTCTCCGTCATCATGTATCTCCTCTCCGACGACCTCGCCGACCATGCGGGCGACACCCAGGCCCAGGCCCTCGCCGCCAAGCAGGGCGCCCTCGACCTCCTCGTGACCATCGGGCTTCTGCCCGCCGGGCGGATCCGGGACCAGTTGGTCGCGGCCTATGGCTTCGACTTCTACGACCGGCTCACGCCCACCGCGGACGCGGCGGTCGACTTCGCCACCAACGACATCCTCCTGCTTTCGCAGACCGAGCGGCTGGCCTTCCTCAAGGGCGTCTCGCGGGTGCTGCGGAAGCTGATCCGGGACGGCCGGACGCCCTGCTGGTGCCACCGGCCCGTCACCCTGAAGCTCTCGCTCGCCGCGCTCGCCACCCTCGTCGTCTCCGGCAAGGCTGGCCGCAAGCAGGCGTTCAAGGCTGTGAACCGGGTCGAGTGGTTCTGCTTCAAGGAGCTCTTCCTCGGCCAGGGCCTCGCCTACGAGGATTGGATCAAGGTCCTCGCGCAGCAGCGGCTCGGGAACGCCGAGCCCGACACCAGCGACTTCGCGGAACTCGAGCGCCTTGCCGGCGCCCGCCTCCTCGAGGCTATCGGCGAGACTGGTCAGGCATTCTGACCGGTCTCGTTCAGCGGCGGTTACGCCACCAGCCGACGAGCGCGCCGCCGATCCCGCCGAGGATGGCGCCGAGCGGACCGGTGATGAAGATGCCGAGCAGCGGGCCTTGGTTGGCCTCAGGTTTGAAGATCATCGGGCCGAAGAATCCACCGATGAAGCCGATGCCACCGAGGATGGACGAACCGAGCAGCGCGTGTACGAACCAACCGAGTTTCGGGGTGGGGGTGTCGGCCATGAGCCTACCGTAAGCCTGGAGGTCGCCTTGTCGAGATGGCGCTGCAAGCGGAGCGCAATCCTCGCAAGCCATGCACATCACGCATCGACGTATCCGTAGGGCAACGACCTCAGTGAAAGAGACTTGAGAGGAAGGTTCATCGCCTATCGTCCTCCGCATGCGAAAGAAGCCTCGCCAGACCGAGACCGGAACATGCAGGAAGACACCTCGTCGATGGTCGCCGGAGCCCAGGGTGGAGGAAGCGACCGAACCCCTCACCGGGCCGCCCTTGGACCGGGCCGCCTTGCTGAAAATCGCCCGTTCGCTCTGCGTCAGGTATCGTGAAGCCCTCCGTCAACTCGCCCGATGAAGGTGCCGACGTGGATCTCCGTCGAGGCTTGCCTGGCCCTCCATGAGTTGGTGATCGCGGAGTCCGGCGGTGATGCCGGCCTCCGCGATCGCGCCAGACTGGAGTCGTGCCTGCAGCGTCCAGTACAGATGATGGCGTACGGAGAGGCCACCCTCGAGCAGATGGCCGCGGCCTATGCCATGGGCTTGATTCAAGGGCATCCCTTCATGGATGGTAACAAGCGGACGGCCTTGCTGCTTTCGGCTGCGTTCCTCGAGGTCAATGGGATGGTTTTTGACCTGCCGCAGTCCTCGGCGGCGAAGTTGATCGAGCGGTTGGCGGAAGGCGCCGCCGATGAAAAGGACTATGTCCGGGCGATCATACGGACGCGTCGCAGGAAGGTTGACCGT
>JBIISU010000027.1:0-8952 GCA_044340815.1 Opitutales bacterium
CGCCGGGGCCGGCGCCCGTCGCTCGATGGGCACCGGCGTCTTCGGGGGCATGCTGCTCGACACCTTCGTGGCCACGCTCTTCATTCCCCTGTTCTTCAAGTTGCTCACCGGTGACCGGAAGGAGCCCCGCGCATGAGCCCGCGCGCCTGGTTCCGCGGCCTCCCGTTGGCCGCCCTGTTCGCCGGCTGCACCGTCGGGCCCGATTACGTCCGTCCCGAGACCGCCTTGCCCGCCGCCTTCGCCGAGGGCGCCGGCGAGCCGGTCTCCGGCGGGATCGCCGCCGACTGGTGGCAGGGCTTCGGCGATCCGGAACTCACCCGGCTCGTCGGCCGGGCCTTGGCCGCCAACACGGACCTTCGCGTCGCCGTCGGGCGGTGGGAGGAAGCCTCCGCGCAGCTGAGCGACGTCGCCGGCGCGGCTTGGCCGGCGATCGATGCGACCGGCGAGGCCGACCGCTTCAAGGTCAGCAGCGGCACCTTCCTCCCGGTCGGCGGCAACGCCCCCGGCCGGAACCGGCGGATCCAGCGCGCCGGGCTGGTCACCTCGTTCGAGCTCGATTTCTGGGGCCGCCTGCGCCGTGCCGAAGAGGGGGCGCGCGCCCAGATGCTGGCCGCGGAGGAGGGCGTCGCCCAGGTCCGCCTCGGCTTGGCCGTCGCCGTGGTGCGGACCTATTCCGCCCTCCGGACCGCGGACGCCGTGCTGGTCGGCGCCGAGGCGCTCGTGGCCGCGCAGGAGGAAGGGGTCCGCCTGGCCCGCCGCCGGAGCGAGCTCGGGGTGGCCGCTCCCGCCGAGCTCGCCCAAGCGGAAATCGCCCTCGCGGCCGCCTTGGCCGGACGTTCCGAGGCGCGCCGGACGCGCGCGCAGGCGGAGCACCTGCTGGGTTTCCTCACGGTCGAGCCCGCCTTGGTCGTGCCCCGTGACGCCCGGCCGCTCCCCTTGCCGCCGCTGCCGTCCGCCGGCCTGCCTTCGGACCTGCTTTCCCGCCGGCCGGATGTGCGGGCCGCGGAGCAGGCTCTGGTCGCCGCCAACGCCCGCATCGGTTTCGTTAAGGCCGCGCGGTACCCGTCGTTCTCGCTCACCGGCGCGCTCGGCACCGAGAGCCGGACATTCGGGGACCTTTTCAAGTCCGAGACCGCGACCGCGGACCTCGGGCTGGATCTGCGGGCGCCCTTGTTCGACGCCGGTCGCTTGGCCGCCCGCGTCGACGTGGCCATCGCCGCCCAACATCAGGCCGTCGCCGATTACGAGCGCGCGGCGCTCAATGCTTTCCGCGAGGTGCGCGACGCCCTGGCGGATGTCCGCGAGACGGCGCTCGCCGCCGAGGCCGCCGCGCGCCGCGAGATGGCCGCCACCGAGGCCCTGCGGGTCGCGACCGCGCGGGGGTCGTCCGGGCAGGCTCCGCCGCAGGAGTTGCTGGAGGCCCGCCGTGCCCACGCCGAGAGCCAATTCGCCGTCGCCCGCGTCCGCCAGGACCGGCTCGAGGCCCAGTTGGCGCTGATCCGCGCCTTGGGCGGCGCCCGCCCCGAGCAGGTTCCGCCGGTCCGCTGATCCGCGGACTCAGCGGCTGATGTCGACCTCGCCGAGCAGGTTGCCCTGGTACAGCTTGTCGGCGGATTGCCAGAAGGGGGCGTCGCGGTTGGCGAAGCGCACCATGTTGCGCTGGTCCTGCTTGAAGGGGAACTTCGTGAAGTTCAGCTCGGGGAACATCAGGCAGAGCTGGTGCTTGCCCTGCAGGTCCTTCGGCGCGATGGCGCGGATGGTGATCTCGTAGCCGGTCTCCGTGTTCTGCAGCGCGGCGTTGGGCGGGATGCGGCGGATGTCGAAGCTTTCGCCTTCGCCCGGCGCCAGCGTGTACTTCTGCGGCGTCTGCACGTAGGCGAGGTAGAGGTTGCGCGGGGTGGGGCAGATGGCGAAGCCGCGGTTGGCCAGGCGCAGCTTGATCTCGTAGTCCTTGCCTTGCTTGACCTTGGCCGGCCACGTCGCGCTAAGCAGTTCGTAGCGGTAGCCGACATGGTCGCGCAGGTAGTCGAAGGCCGAGCGGGGCACTTCGTTGCCCTTGGAATCGGTGAAGTAGCCGTCCGACACCGAGAGTCCGAGGGCCTTGGTCTCGGCCTTGGTCTTCATCTGCTTCTTCCAGCCGTCGACGACCCCGTCCTTGCGGTCGGGCGTCGCCTCGGACCAGCCGTGGCTGAGGCCGAGGGTGGAGGCGCGCTCATTGCTGGCCGCCTGGGCGACGAGCCAGCCGTCGGCCGCGAATTGGCCGGCCGCGGCCTTGGCCGAAAGATCCGCGTCGTAGGGCACCCACAAGGTTTCGGCGCACATCTTCTGCCACTCCGCGTTGGTGCCGCCGATTGGCGCCTCGAACTGGCCGCCGTGGGTCAGGTCGACGAGGAAGTTGGCGTTGACCTGGCCCGTGCGGGCGGAGGGATTGGCCTTTTCGAAGGCCGTGCCTTGGTTCAGCCGCGCCGGCCACTTCAGCTCGGTGAAGAGGTCCTCGCGCATGGTCGGGGACTGGATGAGCAGGGCGCGGTCGGGCGGCAGGGCGGCGAAGGCGTCGCGCAGGAGCGCCGCATGGGTCGCCACGTCCGCGGGGAGGCGGGCCGCGTTCGGACCCTCGCCCCGCCGACCGATGCAGCCGAGCTGCACGGCCGTCAGGATGTCGTAATGCTTGGCGAGGATCGGCTTCAGCTGTCCCCAATGGCCCTTGAGGATCGCGAGGTCGGGCCCCGCGGTCTTGCTGTCGTCGAGCTCGTAGGCGAAGCGAATCTGCAGCTTGACCCCGGCGCGACGGAAGACCTCGAGCGAGCGCTCCAGCCGGGCGAAGAGGATCGGGTCGAGCGGGCGATTGCTGTACTCGTCGAGCCAGACGATGCCGAGGTAGCTCGTGAGGCCCTTGGCCTCCCAGGCCTTGATGGCATCGGCCATCGCCCGGTCGGACCAACCGTTGCGGCTCACGTCCACCCCGAGGCAGGGTACGGGTTTCTCGTCGTTGGCCGCCGGGGCGCGCTTACGGACGATGCGGCCGTCGGGCCGTTGCACCAGGAGCTGGCCTTCGCCGAGGCCGATCGGGCATTCGAGGCGGAAGCCGCGTTCGGGGTTGCGCAGCCCGTGGGGCAGGGAGGGGTCGTCGGCGAAGAGCCCATGGTATTCATGGTAGATCAGCTTCGGGGTGTCTTCCTTGGCGGTGAGGCAAAGGGCGGCGAGCAGCAGCAGGGCGCAGGACTTGGGCATCGGGCGGGATTTTTTGCCCGTCGCCACGGGTTGCAATCCTCGAGTCGGCGTACTTGGATGCCCCATGCCCGCCTCCGCCTCCCTCTGGTCGGAACTGACCGCCGCGGCCTCGGCCGACCCCTTCCTGGTGGTCGCCAGCGGGGTTTTCGCGTTGGCGGTGCTGCATGCCTTCGCCGCGCCGTTCTTCGCCCGGGCCGCCCATCGCCTCGAGTCCGCCCACGCCGCCCGCGTCGCGGCCGGCGTGGCGCCCGTCAATGAGCGCGGGGAGTCGTCGGACTTTCGCGCGGCGGCCCTGCACCTGCTGGGCGAGGTCGAGGCGGTCTTCGGCCTCTGGGCCTTCGTGCTCTTCGCGCTGCTGATCGCCTGGCCCGGCAAAGGGTGGGCCTTCGCTTGCCGCTATGTGGAGAGCGGCGATTACGCGTTCGCGCTCGGGACGGCCGCCGCGGCCCCGTCGAAATTCGTCGAGCCCTTGTTCGTCTTCATCATCATGGCCCTGGCCTCCGCGCGGCCCGTCGTGAACCTCGCCGGTCGGGCCTTGGGCGCGGCCGCCCGGCTGTTCGGCGGTTCGCCCGCCGCCCATTGGTTCACCTTGCTCACCTTGGCGCCCTTGCTCGGGTCGCTCATCACGGAGCCGGCGGCGATGACCATCGCCGCCTGGTTGCTGTCGCGGCAATTCTTCGCGCTCCGTCCCTCGGAGCCGCTCAAGTACGCCACGCTCGCGCTCCTCTTCGTCAACATCTCCGTCGGCGGCGCGCTCACCCATTTCGCCGCCCCGCCGATCGTCATGGTCGCCACAGGGTGGGGGTGGGGCCTGACGGACGTCTTCCGCCAGTTCGGCCTCGGGGCTGTCGCGACCATCCTGCTGTCCAATTCGTTCTATTTCCTTTATTTCCGGAAGGAACTCGGCGCCTTGCGCGCCGAGGGCGCCCCGTCGTCCCCGGAGCCGGCGATCCCGTCCTGGGTCACCGGGGCGCACGTTCTCTTCATGGTCTGGACGGTGGCGATGCTGGCCGGTCATCATCCCATCCTGATGCTCGGCGGTTTGTTGGCCTTCCTGGCCTTCACGGTGGCGACGCCCCAGTGGCAGGCCCCCTTGCGGCTGCGGGGTCCGCTCCTGGTGGGTTTCTTCCTGGCGGGGTTGGTCGTGCTGGGCGGACTGCAGGGCTGGTGGATCGGTCCGGTGCTGCTGCGTCTCGGCGACCAGGCGCTCCTGCTGGCGGCGACGGTGCTGACCTCCTTCAACGACAATGCGGCCATCACCTACTTGGCCTCGCAGGTACCCGCCTTGGCCTCGCCGGGCGAGGCCGCCGACGCCTTGCGCCATGCCGTGGTCGCGGGGGCCTTGGCCGGGGGTGGCCTCACGGTCATCGCCAACGCGCCGAATCCGGCGGGGCAGTCCATCCTCTCGCCCCACTTCGATGGGGCGGTTTCGGCCTGGAAGCTGGCGCTTTGGGCCTTATTGCCGACGATTCTGGCGGTGCTTTGCCTCGGTTACCTGCGCGGCTGATGCCTCGGGCCCAGGGGGGCAAAAGGTGCTTTTTGACTGTTCAATCGGGGCGGGTCGTCAATAGACTGTTCCTTCCTTCGGAAACACCCCTTCCCCTATGCTTACCCGTCGCCGCCCAGGTTTCACCCTCATCGAGCTGCTGGTGGTGATCGCCATCATCGGCATCCTCGCCACCGCCCTCGTCCCCGCCGTGAAGGCGGTCAAGATGGCGGCCCGCAAGTCCCAGGCGAAGTCGGTCTTCGCCCAGTGGGCCACCGCCTGCACCCTCTACAAGAAGGAATACGGAGCCTACCTGCCGAACCTGGGCGGAACCTACGACGCCTCCCGGGACGTCCTGCACCGGATCGACGACTCCGGCCGCTCCCTGATCTTCGTGAAGCACCTGTACGGCAAGAACCTCAACGGCACCGCGCTCAGCAGCGGCGCCACCGGGGAGCGCGTCCGTTTCAACCGCCAGGCGATGGAGTTCTGCGCCTTCAGCCAGGATGACTTCTTCAACTTCGCGCCCGGCGACAACACCTGGCAGACCAACCCCATCCTGCAGGACCGCCTCGGCAACCCCGCCATCCGCGTCTGCTTCGACCTCAACAACGACGGCCTCGTCAAGGCGGTGTCCGGCATCTTCCCGCCCGAACTGAACGACGCGGGCGGCACGACCGGCGTCCCGGGGCGCGTCATCATCTTCACGACCGACCGGGACATCGGCACCGCCAATCCCGACCTCAGCCCGTCCGAAGCCGCCGACATCTTCGTCATCCAGTGAGCCCAGTCCTCCGCCCCCTCGGCCGCGCCGTCCGCCGCGGTTTCACGCTCATTGAACTGCTGATGGTCGTGACCATCATCCTCCTGCTGGCGGGGGTCTTCCTGAGCATCCGTCCCGGCAACGGCGGCGGCCTGCCGGCCGCGCAGAAGATGCTCGGTTCCACCCTGCAGTCCGTGCGCGCCATGGCGTTGATGAACCGCGGCTCCTTCGCCTCCAACGTCACCTACAACGCCCGCTATCGCCTGCTGATCCTCAAGGACGAGAACGACCCGGAGAACCACCTCCGCCAGTTCTGCATCGCCATCGGCAGCGCGATCCCGCCCACCGGCGTCGACCCCGCTAGCATCACCGATACCGCGAACACCAACTACCGCTGGTACGCGCCCGAGGCGCCCTCGATCCTGCCCCCGAACATCTTCTTCATCCCGCCCCTGGCCGACTCCTCCCCGGTCGCCGCGGTCACGGCCCCGCCCCTGGACAACGGCGCCGCCGGCTCCTGGTCGACCGCGTTCGGCCGCCGCAGCGTGCTTCCGGCCATCGGCGACAATCCCCGGACGGGCCTGCCGGACGCGGCCAGCAGCCCGCCGATGATGCGTTTCGAGCCGGTCAACCAACCCATCTCCCTCTCCGCTTCCCCGCATTCCGCCGGCCGCACCTGGTATTACGTCGAGCTCCAGCCGAGCGGCGCCTCCAACCATCTCGGCAAGGTCGTGCTCGTCCTGGCCTCCGGGACCGCGCGCGTCCAGGCCAACGGCAAGGTCGCCGTCGATTGCGACAACCGCAACCAGTTCGCCGCCCTGTCCGTCCGTCCCAACGGCAGCGTGTCCTACACTTCCGACCCCGACGAGCTCGAGCCGTCCACCTCCACCATCTACAAGTAAACCCGTGATTTCCTCCGCCCCCTCCCGCCGCCGCGGCTTCTCCCTGATCGAGGTCACCCTCGCGATCGGCATCCTCGGCCTCGCGATCCTCTCGCTCGTCGGCATCCTCAGCGCGACCTTCTCGCAGGTCAGCGAGATCATGGACACCAACCGCGCCCTCGCCGGCGTGACCCGCCTGATCGGGGCCTTGGACAACCCGCGGACGATCGTCTTCATCCCCGCCGGCGACACCGCCGCCGCCAACACGCGCTTCCTCCACCAGGGTAACGCCACGATCGACCCGGCGCCCGGTGGGGCCCCGAACTTCGACCTCGCCTACCGCCTGTTGTCGCAGGCGACGACCCCCGCGAACGCCGTCTGGCTCTACGTCTATGACCGCCGCTCGGTCGGCCCCGATCGCGCCTCCCGCGTGAGCGGCGGCAATGAGACCTTCGACATCACCTCCAACCCGTCCTCGATGGAGGTCGCCTTCGTCTCCGACGGCAACTTCACGCCCGACATGGCCGCGCAGCGCAACGTCATCGGCGCGCCGATGCGCGTCCGCCTGACGTTGTCCCGCCTGCTCGTCGGCCAGCGGACCGCGGTCGATGTCCTCACCTCGGAACCTTCGCCCGCCCGCTACGCCCTGGGCGCGGCCTTGCCCGTCGACCCCAGCGGGTACGCCCTCGCTTACCTGCCGGTCGTCGCCGAGTTCTTCCCGCACGACTTCTCCTCGCCGCTCGGGCCGACGGGCTTCCGCACCTTGGAGCAGACGCCGTTGCTGATCCAGAACATCGTCATCAACCGATGAGCCCCGTTCCCGCCCTCCGCCCCGCCCGCCGGGGTTTCACCCTGATCGAGCTGATGGTCTCGACGGCCCTCATGGTCGTCATCGTCCTCGCGGTCGTCTCGATCGCCGCGGACACCTTCAAGGCCTACGACCGCGCCGTCGCCGACCTGAGCACGCAGAGCGAGGCCCGCGCGGTCCTCGACGCGATGGAGAACGATTTCCAGACCGCGGTGATCCGTCCGGACGGCCGTTGCTGGATGGAGGTCGTGCTGCCGGGTTCGTCCGCGACGGGCGGTCCCGCGAATGCGCCGATCACGACGGGCAACCTCAACCCCGCCGAGCACCCCATCCTCATGCTCTTCGCGGCCCCGCAGGACCGCCCCCGCTGGAATCCCGTCCAGGCGAGCGCCTCGGCGGCGCGCGTCCCGCTCCGGGGTGATGTCTGCGCGGTCGCCTACCGCATCGGCCAGCGATCCCCCTTCAGCGCGCCCGGCGCCCAGAACCAGCAGGTCTACGGCGTCTACCGCACCATCATCGACTCGGAACGGACCTTCCTCGACGCGCTGCCGATCATCCTCTCCTCCACCGCGGCCGTGCCCCGGTCCCCGTGGGATTACTGGTCCACGACGGTCCCGGGCGTGCGCATGTACGGCGACTACAACCAGCAGCGTTACATCACCTCGGGCACGCCGCTCATCAACAACGTCGTCTCCGCCTCCTCCGGGATGCCCTGGACCTTGGATGACCACAACTTCCTCGCCTCGAACGTCGTGGCGATGAACCTGGTGTTTTGGTGCACCTCCTCCTTGCCGCCGACCACCGCGGTGACGACCGCCCCGATTCCCTTGACCGACCCGCTGCGGCGCCCGGCCCTGATGCTGCGCCCCCTGCTGCCGGTGAACCGCAACGACGCCTTCGACCAGGGCGCCAAGTTCGGCGCGGGCTCGGGCTACCGCGCCGCGTACACGACCGGCACGAGCGCGGCTTCCACGGTCGACGCGCCGCTGCACTTCGCCCCGATCACCCCCGCCGTCCCCGCCGTCGCCGGCGTCGCGGTCCATCCGTACGAGGAGTTCAGCGGCCGCCTCCGCATCTTCTCCGACCGCATCTACCCGGACGCCCTTTCCTCGGCGACCGCGGCCACCCCCACGCAACTGCCTTACCTCCCTTATTCGCTGCGTGCGATCGAGGTTTCGGTGACGGTGCTGACTCCGGAAGGCGCCAAGGAGCTCGCGATGCTGCAGAGCCCCGGCCTCGGGATCGTCTCCAGCGGCGGCACCCGGGTGCAGAACAACGATTTCCGCCGGATCGTCGTCCAGCAGGGCCGGGCCTATACCCGCTACATCCGCCTGCTCTCCAACGGCGGCTGAGGACGGGTGCCACCGGCAACGAAAAGGGCGCGTGCACACGCGCCCTTTTTCATGGGTTCCGGCTTGGCCCGGCTTACTCGGCGTAGACACCCATCGCGCGGAACTTGGCGTACCGCATCGCGATGAGCTTTTCGGGGCTGGCCTTGGAGAGGTCGGCCAAGGAGTCGCGCAAGGTCTTGCGGATGTTGGAGCCGGTCGCCGCGGGATCTTCCTGCGCGCCGCCCAGCGGTTCCTTGACGACGCCGTCGACGACGCCGAGCTTGAGGAGGTTGGGCGCGTCGAGGCGCAGGGCTTCGGCGGCCTTCGGGGCGTGGGCGCGGTCCTTGAAGAGGATCGCCGCGCAGCCTTCGGGCGAGATGACGGAGTAGTAGGCGTTCTCGAGGATATAGACCTTGTTCGAGACCGCGATGCCGAGGGCGCCGCCGGAACCG